>JBMFWP010000001.1:0-49260 GCA_049965155.1 Candidatus Micrarchaeia archaeon
CTTGCCAAGGTCAAGGCTGCTCTGTGCATAGAATCCGCCTATCTTTTTTATAGGAAGCTTGCCTACGTTATTTATCAGGTCTATGGCACGCTTTGCAATTGCAGCTGTTTTTGCGCCAGCCCTATTCTCGCTTCTCATCCTTTCTACAGCATCTATCAACAGTACCTTGTGCGGCTTATTCCTAGTAAGAATTATAAAGCCCACGCCTAAGGCTTTCTTGGCAGCATATACATCCACGACATTGAGCCCCGCAAGCGCAATGCCATTCAGGGCAAGCACCTTTACTTGGTCTCTGAACCTAGATGCCTTTATCCTGGAAATTATCTTTTTGCTAGAATCAGAAGAATCAACGCCAATATGCTCTGACAGCACGCCCTCAATAATTCCTTCCCTGTAAATAACTATTACAAGCAGCGTGCTATTCCTGCCTTTTATGGGGCCGGATGCCGCCGCGGCTATCCTGATCCCGCTTTTCATCCATATCTACTTCTTCTTTGACAGCTGGCTCTTAAGGCCGGAGAACTCCTCATCCATTGCGTCAAGCGCCTTGTCAAGCATGTCTATCGCTTTCTTCCTCTCAGTCCTGACTATGAGCTTCGGTTTACCTGCTCCAAGGTGCTGTCTGTCTACTCCAGCAAAAGCCACGTCTTCTTCCTTCGACAGCTCTCCTGCAAGAAATTCTGGCAGCGTCAAATCGCCATCGTCAAACTCTATTATCAGCTCTTTGCTCTCATTCTTTACTACATTTATTTTCATCGGACCACTCCATTCAACCAAGCTTCATCTCTATCTTCTTGAAATCGCCATAATACGGGCTTATCTTCCTGTACTCCTCGTGCTCGCATCTCTCGCACTTGAGCGTTCCTGCAATGTCAGAAACCTTGAGCGCCCCGCTGCACAATTCGCATTCCGCATATACCACTCCAGATTCTGGGTCGTGGACAGACATGCTGTATACATCATTGTCCTCGCCGACTATCCTGCCCATCACTACGTCGCCGAGCCTGAATGGCTTCCCCTTTGGCCTCTCTTCCCTTTCATGAAAGCTGTGCCTGTCATGCTCGCGCCTCTCGTTTACGAGTATCTTTCCGCTCTTCAGAGCAACATATGTTACCCCATTCTTGGTGAGAGGGCTTATCTTTACGAACATGACCGCATGAAGGTCATCAGTTATCTCACCTACTACCGTCATGCCCCTCTTAAATCGCTCCACATCCTTGAAGTATTCAACTTCGGCTGTGCCATGCTCTACCTTCGCCTTTCCTACTACAAGGCTGTACACATTGCCATCTTCTGCATAGGCAAGCCTGCCTGGGGAGCCCTCTTCCTCTATTGTAATCCTGTCACCAGGAAAGACTAAATCATCTGCCATTTAAACACTGCTTGATGAATAGATAAGCAATCAAGTATATATAGAAATAAACATATAAAGGCTTATCCCCCTGGCATCCGTGCATCCTGCCGTGCCGCAGAAAAGCTCTATATATGTTTCTGCGCAATAGCCTATCAGATAGGATGGATGTAAAGGATAGAAAGCTGAGCGCTTCTGCGCTTAGGAGCCATGGAAGCGATTTGGCGCTCCGTGCATACGAAGAGCTGAAGTCGAACGACAGGATAGAAGAAAAGCTCAAGATGCTCAGGCGCGATTATGCGAACTACAGCGTTTCTACTCTCGGCGGCATGCTTTTCGAATCCGAATCTGCGAGTATGATAAATGAAACGGACCTAGTGCAAATAGACGATTCCGTATACAAGGCAAAAAGGCTCATATTTACGCCGAAGAGTGCATCACCGCAGGAGGACATAAAATATGCTGTAACTGGATTTACTGAAGATATATCCCTAGACAACTACTCAAAATCTGAGGTAATAGATTTATCTACAGGCAATAGCAAGGATTCATCAAATGTACTAATAGGGGGCAGTCCCATGAGCCTTATGCTGCTCGATGCAGGCATTACTCCTACTTCCGACATATACTTCGATTACGGTGAAGGGGGATATCTGGGCTCATTGAAGCTTGAGCTTGAACCTGAAAGGATAAGCCAGAAAGACATCAAGGATGCGTTTCTGCGCGGCTACAACCAGGGTGGCATAGAAGAAGGTGTGACTCAGCTTCTCGCAATGGCTGAGCAGAATTTCGAGAATTATGTTTGCATAGTCTATCCAGGCCTAAGCATAAGGAGGAGTGAATCTATCATAAATTCAGACAATGAAGTCGTGTCCAGAGAAGATGCACATTCGGTGGAATTACCCACCTATGTGATATTCTATAATGCCGGCACGTCATTTATAACGGCATTATCAAGGTCTACCCCTGGCTCCTCTTTGAAGAACAGCCTGTTCAAGATACGGAGGAACGAGATAAAGAAGGTATCGACAGCGAGGCCATATTTGGGTGTGCCAAAAGGCAGCACCCAAGAGGACATGTACCAGTAATCTTAAGGCCCTATCCTGAATGTGCCTGCAGGCAGCTGCTGCATTATATAATCTATATCTGGGTAGCCTAGCCTCTTCGCAATCTCCTTGGCTGCATCTGACTTCTGCTTATTGCCCTGTTCCACTGCAGCGAAGATTGAGATGCCTTTCTGCGCTTTTATCCTGTCGAAAGCAGACCTTGGAACTACATTGAGGCCCTCAGATACGAACATGACCAGTGAAAGCTCTACATTCCTGAACCATTCCCTCTCTCCGCTGAGCAGGAAGCTTCCTGTGCCCAGCGATCCCTTATCTGTGGATTTGCCTACGTGCTCCCTTGTCAACGCATAGACATCGACGCTCTTCTGCATATTCTTCCAGGCGCTGGAATAGCATCCGGCGAACTGCGCTACCTCCCTGCGCTCCTCTATTGTAGAATCTCTCCCCTCCTTAAGTATTGTCACTGAAGCGCCAAATATGTCTGCATGGAAGAATAAGTCGTTGTCTTCAAAATACTTTGAGTTGACGAGCTCGTTCTGCTGAGCATCCCTTCCTCCTATTGCTAGCTTTCCGTAGCTAGTGTAGAACCAGTGGAACTTTTCGTACCAGCGCTTCTCGCCCTTCTTTATGGGCGCGCTTGCTGCCTTTTCAGACTCTTCGCTTTTTTTCTTCTCTGCCTCAAGCTTCAGCTCCAAGTCCTCAACCGCGGCTTTCGCCCCCTCTTTCTTGGATTCGAGTTTCTTCGCTTTGTTGTAATAGTCATTGGCATTCTGCTGTGCATTCTTTGTGAAGTCTATTTCTATCTCCATGCCTTCCACTACTGCATAGCGTTGTGCTGCATAAATCCGGCAGTCAGCTTGTAAACAGCGATATAATCAGGCCTATTATAAATCCCAGGAAGCCTATTATCAGTATGCCTATGACTATAACTTTGGCGCTCCTGTTGAACTCCTCATGAGTGGGTCTATAGCTGATGTTGAGCACGTGCTTCGAATTCACTATAAAATTCCTGAACTTGCCTTTTATGTCCAAATAATCTACCAGTTTGCCATATATGTGCGGATTGACCTGCAAAGTAAAACAATATATATGGAATTATTCATTTACCTTTATATAGGTTATTGCGCCTTTGCAGCTAATCGTGATACCAATGGAAAATATGATTATAATACGCTTTGGCGAGCTCTGGCTCAAGGGTGCCAACCGCGACCAGTTTGTTGACAGGCTCATGTCCAACATCAAGGCTGCCCTGAAGGGCGAGAAGTATTCGGAGCTTAAGAATGAATACGACAGGTTTGTGCTGTACGCCTCTAAGGAGAGCGACATGAAAGGAATAGAGGCGAAGCTCGCGAAAGTCCCTGGCATATCCAATATAGCGCACGGCACTGTAGCTAAGAATGACATTAAGGACATGATAGAGAAGGCGAAGCTGCTGAATGCGGATAAGAAGAGCGTTAGGATAGAGGCGCACAGGTCTTATAAGACCGATGCTTTCACATCAAGGGACATAATAAGCGGCTTCATAAAGGCAACGGATTTGGGCTTCAGCCTTGATATGGAATCGAGCAATAAGATATACATAAGCGTGTCTAAGGACCGCACTTTCATATACATGGACAAAGTAAAAGGCATCGGCGGCCTGCCAGTGGGGGCATCAGGCAAAGCTATAGTGCTGCTATCAGGAGGTATAGACTCGCCCGTAGCCTCTTACTACGCCATGAAGCGCGGCTTGCAGCCTATATACCTGCATGTGCACACGTTCCCAAGCAACAAGGCAGCCATGCAATCAAAGATACCAAAGATAATATCTGTGCTGTCGCAATTCAGCCCGCAGAGCAGGTCCTATTATGCGCCTGCGCACATATTCCAGTCTGCGGTAGCCGGCATGCCGACCAAGTACGAGCTAGTGCTATTCAAAAAGTTCATGTACAAGCTGGCGGAGCGCATAGCTAAGGATGAAGGTGCAAAGGCGATAGTGACAGGAGAGAGCCTGGGGCAGGTCGCATCGCAAACCGTTGAGAACCTTACTGCTTCGCAGCATGGCGTAAGCACACTGATTGTGCGCCCCCTCATAGGTATGAACAAGGAGGAAATAATAGGCAATGCGAACAAAATAGGCACATATGGGCTCTCTATACAGGAATACAGGGATGTATGCTCAATAAAGATACGCAGCCCTGCCACAAAGGCAAAGCCAGTAATAATTTCGAAGCTGTACGACGAGTATAACCTTCAGGATGCGCTCGACATGACATACGAAAAGACCTCTACTGCATGACTGTTGCTGTCAGTCCTCAGAATTCGCTGTACTGCTGCCTACTATGCTTGCGTATTCCTCTGCTACACCTGTCTCTATATTGTACGTGTGCTTGAAATATGTTGCTATATTCCCTATGTCGCGCCTTAGGAATGCTAGCGCATGCGGATGCCTGGTAACAACCCCCTGGCCGAAATCAATCAGGTATGGCACGCCATCCTTGACAAGTGTGTTGTACTCGCTAAGGTCACCATGTACCAGCCCCGCCGAGTACATCTTTTTCACATAATCCATTATGGTTGCACGCATCTTCTTCGCTTCGTCTATGTCCATGTGGTAGTTGCGGAGCTGTGGCGCGGGGTTGCCCTCATTGCCTATGAATTCCATAGCGAGTATTGACTTGTTGAACATATACGGCCTCGGAACCTTGACGCCCGCATTAGAGGCTATTTCAAGGTTGCCAAACTCCTTCCTGCACCATGTATCTATTATAGCAGACTTGCTCCTCCCCTCCATCTTGGTGAACCTCGGGTCGCCGGTTATATAATCCGCCATATTGAAGAATGTGGATGTTTCTATTCTGAAGAACTTGACTATGACATAATCTCCAGATACTATGTCTGAATCCCCCGCTGCCGCCATGTACACATCCGATTCCTTGCCAACCGCTATTACATGCTCCAGCTTGCTTATCACACCCTTGTTGAAGAACTTGCTTAAGTACTGCATTGTTCTTGGGTCTAGAGTCGCCTCTACTTTCTTTTGCTCCTTCATCATGTAGTCCGATCTTTCGGGCATCTTCCTCCTGCTTCTTCTTCTTGCCATTGCCAAGCCCCAATATGTAATATGCCTCAAAACCAATAAATAACCTTTTTAAGTGTTTCTTTCTTAATACTGATAGGTGAATACATATGGCGGAAAAGAAAACGGTTATAACATTGGATCCTAGCATGGAGTACTCTAGGATGCTACACTACAAGGAAAAACATTCAGGATGGGAGATATACAAGGCTGTGTATTGGGGAATATACTTCTTCATACTGGGCCTGTTGCTCCTTTCACAAGGTACAGCACTTGACCTTCTCTCAGGGTTCTTCGGATGGGCACTGCTAATATTCTCGCTGTTCGTGATAGTATTCGGCTTTGCATCAGCACTGCACCTCAAGCTGATGAAGAAGTACGCGTAAATCCATACAGCTTGCGGTTTTTTTTCTTTTTCTTTTTAATTAACCGTTCTAATCGATTTTGACGCAATGCTATTTATAGGATTATAAATACAATTTAGGTTATTATAGCCCATAAGTAACTGGCATGATGCCGATCAAGGGAAGGGCGTGTATAAAGATGCGCAACATATACGAGAGCAAGAACTACAAGCGTTACGCAATAATACCTATAGCCCTGCTGCTGATAAGCTTAATATTCATACCACACATACAGTTGGATTCCTCATTAAGGGGAGGAGTCACCATAACCATACAGACCAGCTCTGCAAGCAGCATAAACCAGAGGGCTTTAATATCTTATATAGACTCCAACATACCTGGTGCGCAAGCCACTGTTGCAAAGACCACTGGCGGCTTATCCATAACGCTTGCCAATAACCAGAGCATTTCAGCTGCGCAGGCACGGCTTACATCCGCTTATTCTGCATATAGCACATATTCTGCCGCTATCGTCCAGCAAGCTGTGGCAAACGATAGCCTGAAAAGCAGCCCTGGGAACAGTACGCTCATAGCGGAGATTTCAGCGGCTCAGAAGAACATCAGCACATCTATTACATCGATAAGAGATAACGTATCTGCAGGCTTGGCTTCAATATCGCCTTTCTTGAAAGGCAAGCCTTCCTACAATGACAGCAACCCATCACAGATGGTATCTGTGCTGCAAGGTTCGATAGCTAATGCAAGTGCTGCTTATGAAGCAAAGGTCATATCCGTCCTGAAATCCAAAGTGCCTTTTACGACATACTCATATAACGAGGTTACACCTACTCTTGGCAGCTTCTTTTTAGGGCAGATGTTCAACATAATAATATACGCCTTCATACTCGTGGCAATAATAGTATTTTTCATATTTAGGACTGCTATACCCTCCATAGCAGTAGTATTCGGCGCAGCTAACGATATACTCATAGCGCTAGGCGCAATGGGCGCATTTGGCATACCAATGGGCACCGCTACAATAGGTGGACTGCTAATGCTGATCGGTTACGCAATAGACACAGAGCTGCTCTCATCGATAAGGATACTTAAGAGGAGCGAGGAGACTCCAGAATCAAGGGCATTTAGCTCAATGAAGACCGGCATTACGATGACATCTACGGCAATAATAGTATTTTCTGCTCTGTTCATAATATCATATATAGCGTTTATACCGACGTATTTCGAGATAGCCGGAGTTGTTCTTGCGGGCCTTATTGGCGATATATTCACTACATGGTTCGGCAATACTGTGTTTGTGCTCTGGTATAAGAAGAGGAAAGATGTGTTGAGATGAGCATTAAATCATACATGACTGATTACAAGATAATCATACTCATAGTGATAATAGCAGCCTTGGCTCTTCTCGATGCGCATTACGGCATACACTTTGGCATAGACTTTGCAGGGGGCACGCTGATACCCGTCACCCTGGAGCATAGCGCAAACGCTACAACTATGAGCACAATGATTACAGACCTGCAGCAGAGGGTATCAACCTTTGGTCTGAAGGAGGTCACTGTCGAGGGGGTAGGTAACTCAAACATATACGTGACGATACCTTCAGTGTCGCCGGCTGATGTGAACAGCACGATAAGCATCATACAGAGCCAGGGTACTTTCGTCGGCGTGGTCAACGGCACGTCAGCCATAAACGGGTCAGATATACTCAAGGGCAGCATAGGCTCTATATCGCCGCAGCTGGACAACAATACTTATACCTGGGCAGTCCAGTTCTTCATAACTTCGCCATCGATGAGCACCTTTGCTAAGGCTGTGTTCGGCCAGGCGAACAAGCCCCTTTATATGTTTCTCGACCGTCCAACCAACGCTCTGATCCTAATAAATTCGTCGATATTGGGCAATTCATCTTTGGGGCTTTCGCCCAGCAAGGCGTTGAGCATGATCCAATCCGCTCTTGTGCTGGGCAACCAGACCATACCTGTCATATCTATATCTAATACAAATGCAAGCATATCAAGCGCCGAGAAGTTTGTTGCGTCTAATCCAAGATATACAAAGATATTCGCAAGCTACAACCTCAACCGCAGCCTGCTAAATTACCTGAACTCAACTAACCGCACAGTAAAACTCGAGAGCAATGCCAACATGACTCCCCAGTTCACCGCAATAGCGCCTAACGAGACTATAGTCGAAAGCTGGAGCCTTGTGGGGTTGCTTTCAGCCCCAATACTGAATCCCTCACTTACCACTGGCAATGTAAGCGACAGTTACGAGATATCCGGCGTGGCGCCTCTTACACTGCCAAAGAGCGAGCAGCTTAGCTACGCAACAGATCAGGAGAAGACCATAGCTAGCATACTGAGCGGCGGGGCCCTTCCGATAGCTGTAATACCCGGCGTGCCTTCTCCAATATCCCCTACATTGGGCAAGCAGTCGCTGATAGTCAGCGGCATAATAGGCATAGTTGCGATAGTCGCGATATCAATATTCATAACGCTTAGGTACAAGAAGATGTTTTTAGTTGCGCCTATACTGCTCACCACGTTCGCAGAGCTGTTCGTCATAACATCCATAATAGGGCTGATAGGCACTATAGACCTTGCAGCTGTAGCGGGCATAATAGCCGTTGTTGGGACTGGAGTAGATGCACAGATAATAATAACTGACGAGATGCTCTCCCATGGCAGCGAGCAGACAACTGCTAAGAGCCTGATAAGCAAGGCGTTCTACATCATATGGATGGATGCACTGCTGCTGATAATGGCTATGATGCCATTGTTCTTCTCCACTTCAATGGTGACTGTGATAGGCTTTTCAGAAGCTACGATAATCGGCGCACTTCTTGGCGTGCTCATAACGAGGCCAGCTTACGGGGCTATATTGAGCAAGCACTTTGGTTAGGCGGTTTAAATGGCAATACATTGCCCCATATGCAACAAGTCCAGCGACGATATACGCTTCATAGGCGAGTTCTGCGAGGACTGTACGATAGACAAGCTCAAGCGCAAGATACCAGACAGCGCGGAGATATACCAGTGCAAGTCTTGCGAACGCATACGCGTAGGGATGGACAATTTCACCCTCACCAAGAGTGCGCTTACCGCCGCAATCAAGACCGTCCTGAAGGCTCCTGGCTGCGATTTCAAGGTCATATCATACAGCAAGACAGAGGCATTGCTCAGGTTCAAATGCTCTGTTGATGGGAGCAATGTGGAATTTGACAAGCGCATAGACCTAAGGATCAGGAAATGGATGTGTAAGGATTGCGTTAGGAAGGTATCTGGGTATTATGAGGCATTAGTGCAGCTCAGGGGCGATACATTCCTGGTTGAGCGCATGCTCAAGAAGATAGAGTCATATATAGAGAGGAACAACGCTTTCATATCGAAGAAGGAGAAGATAAACTCTGGGTATGACCTGTATATAAGCGACAAGAAGCTCGTGTCATATTTCTTCTCACTCTACAAGCTCAAGCCTGAGCGGTCCTACACCCTTTACGGCATGAAGAAAGGTAAGAAGCTCTACAGGCATATATACTCCCTAAGGCTGTGAGCACATATTTTTTACTCTTCCTGTATATAGACGCATGGCACTGCCGTGTCGCTTGGGCATGAGTCCTGGGCACTCACATTTATCAGGTAAGTAGCGGTAGCCTCTATATTGGCTAGGTTGCCGCTTACATTTACTGGGGTATATGCGGTTATGAAGCTAACTCCGGCGTTAGTGCTAACATTGAATATTATCTCATGGCCTACGCCGCCACTCGGTGTGCCAACCATTATTGCCTGTACATCTGGGGGTATCTGTATTGATACAACCTCTTTGGCCGGAGACCCTTGCGAGCCCACTACGGATGCGACTGATGCAAGCTTGCTTGCAACCTGCTGTGCCTCCGTAGTCGAAAGCGTTGATGTGGAAGCCGATATCTGTATGAAGGCAAGAACAACTATAGGCAGCAATATTATCAGCCCAAAAGATAGCGTTATTAGCAGTTCTAGGCTTGATTGGGACTTATAGCCCTTCATTGCGCCCATTGCCATCTCTTATTCACCTATATCATTATCCACATCCAGCTTCTTCAGTCCAATCTTGCGCTCCTTAGCCTTTATGACGTCTCTCTTTATGCTGTCTAAGGCCTCATTGAAGGTGCGCTCCAGTATGAAATCTGCGACGTTGACAGATATTATCCCCCCATCCTTTAAAGCAACACGCACCTTAATATCATACCTGTTGCCTTTCGTCCTCTTGATATTCATGGATATGTATTGTATGCTTATGCTTTTTACCCTTTCGAGTTGTTGCATCAGCTGCTTGAGCCCTGTCTTAAGTTCCGGCTCATATTCCTTGATAGTACTGTCTATGCCCGATATGAATACCTTATTCTCCTCGAGCCTCCTCCTGTTTATTACATTCTCGAGCACGTCAGTAACGGTGAGTATGCCTACAGGCACGCCCTGCCTGTTTATGACTATCAGGGACGATATATTGTTCTCTGCGAGCAGCCTTGCTGCAGAGGCGAGGTCAGCATCATTCCTTACTGTTATTGGGTTCTTCTCCATTATGTCTGCTATCCTAATGGAGCTCGGCATGTACTTGTCGGTCTTCTTTTCCGGCAAGCGCTCATCGATGGTGTAATAGTTGCTCAGCAGGCTGAAATATGTTATCATTCCAGAAAACTTATTGTTATGGAGAGCTATTAGCCTCTTTATCCTGTTATCCTCCATAATGGATTTTGCTTGAGGGAGCGATATCTGGTCGCTAGCAGCTATTGCAGGAGTGCTCATAGCGTCAGAGACCTTCTGGTCATTGAGCAGCTCTAGCGATAGTATTATCTTTACAAGTGTATTCCTATCAAGCACTCCTATTATTTTGCCCTTCAGCAGGTACGGCAGCGCCTTTGATCTGGATGTATAGAATGTAGTTATAACATCATCTATGCGCATGTTGTCGTCTATAGACGGCACCTTGGTAGCATATTTTTCTATTGACTGGTTCTTTGAGAACTTAAAGCTGCCCTTGGCGCTATATAGGCTTCTCGAATCCATTATGCCATAATAGGAACCGTTCTTCTTAACTAGCACTGCTGGGTACTTCTTAAGCATCGACAAACCCTGCTGTATCGGCGCTTTCGCATCCATATACTCTACTTTTGTTATCAGTTCCTGTGGCAAGCCTGCTTGTGATTCTTCTATCAAATAGTCCTTCATGCAATCCCCTTAATAATATCGATTTGCAAAGCAAAATATAAATACCACACCAAAAGATATATGAAAAGCGTAGCGCCAGGATGGCAGATTGGCTATGCAACCGCCTGCAGAGCGGTGTAGGAGGGTTCAATTCCCTCTCCTGGCTTTGCCCGTTCAAACGTCTACCACTACGCTGGCAGAATAACCTGCCTTGCCCCTTCTTATAGCAAGGTCATACTTTGATATTCCCTTTGCCTCTAGGCTTGAGCATTCAACCTCCATCCCTTTACACCCAAGACGGCATTGCAGCTTAAGTACCTTGCCCTTGACTATGTGCAAATCCTGTACGCTATATGCAAAATCGCCACGAACCTCAAGCACAGAAAGGCATCTCTGCAAGAACCTCCATAGCAATGCCTTTTCATCTTCAGCGTGTACACTTACTTTGGCAATCCTGCTTCTGCTACTGCTGTTGCTAACGCATGAAGTGTCAGCCATCACGTTAAAAAGTGCAATTGCAGAATTGGAAAACAATTCCCTTATGTCTTTGCCATAGGCTATGAACTTCACATCAGCCGTATGCTCAACGTACCTATACTTAATTTTTGAGCGCATATAATAGAAGCTATATTAATATTAGCCTAAATATCTATATGTCCGATGAAGAGAAGAGTAACTACTGAATAGTGATGATGCCCATTTCGGCCGAGGATAAATTATATGCTTGCTGAAACTAAGATAAGACTGTTGGGATTGCTCATTGTCTTGGTAGCATTTACTATCGCAATCGCGAATTCACTATCGATCACACCATTTCAGGTTTCCGATACAAACCCAATGACGTACATGATAGTAGTAATGCTGATGTCGCTGCTGTTCATACTATTTTATATGAAGGATGACAAGCTCAAAATAACTTTCAGGAAGTTCGACCTCGCCATAGCTGCAGCAGTGTTCGCAGCATACTTGATACTGCTTTCATATTCAAGGGTTGCACTATCCTTCTTATTCATGAGCTATAGGGTCGATGCATTCCTGTTCATATTCATTCTCGCTGCTATAATCCTAGCAGTGTTCGGGACACAAGGCCTGAAGAGGATGAAGTTTCTGCTTTTCTATGTACTGTTTGCTTCCCCATTGCTTTTGATCCCAATAACAAAACTCGATACATCATTCACTCTGCTGAATGCAGGTGTTGTTTTCAATACGCTGCGGCTCGCAGGCGTGAACGTGCTGCAGTCTGGAATTAAAATAATCGGAGCATCGACAGGCACAATATCCATAGCATCTACGTGTGCGGACATAGGTGCATTCATAGCGCTGCTCATGTTCCTGCTTCCTTTAGCATACCTTTATGAAGGCAAGCCGGGCATGAAGGCAATATGGGTCGTGTGCGGCGTTGCACTAATGTTTGTTCTCAATATACTTCGCATGTTTTCAATAGCCCTGGTTTGGGCTTTTTACGGTATAGGCACTGCAATATCCACCATACACCTATTCATAGGCCAGGCAATATTCTATGCCACGATAATTGTGATGATGCTGCTGGCTTACAAGTTCGGCCTTTTCATACCTAAAGCGCGCAGTAATAAGCACCGGATTGCAGATAGTCATAAGAAAGGGCATCAACTAATACAGCCCAAGGCCTACGCCGCCCCTGCTGCGCTTGCACTGGCATTCGGCATAATCGCATTTGTAGTTTCGCTTCCTTATTCAGCTTCCATAAACGTATCTGCATATGCATTCAACAACAATGCGACCGTGAACTATGCTGCGCTTGGTGAAGGCGTGCTTTCAATACTTACGAGTTCAAAGCAGAATATCACAGAGCTGAGTGTCATAGGGGCCGATTACGCGTTTTCTCTAGGCTCGTCAAAGAACACGAGCAAACTGACGTATGTGATTGTCAATTATACCAGATATCCCGCCACTGGTGCCCCAAACATAGCATATTCTAAAGTGCTTAGGTCAAGCGCAATCCTATTCAATAATGGCATAACGCTCCATACTGGTGCAGTCCTATCAGAGAACCACACTTTCATAATCAATTATTTTTCGGTTCCATACTATACAAACGGGACAGAGGTCACAGTCAGGTACGAGCTGTACAAGATTGTGAATTCCACCGATGCGGTGCAGTGTAGCTCATATGACCAGCACAGCATAGGTGCAATATCATATCTCCAGTCCGGCATATACAACTCCCTGCGCCTACATAGCATATCATATCAAGACATGTTCTGTTCAAGCTATCGCATACTCAGCTCTCTCGGAGCATAGCATATCGGAACATAGCATAATCTAAGCTTATATCATGGTGGCAAAAGTGCAGCACGACGCAGGTATACTGATATACAAAATGGTTGATTCCTTCCCAGAGTTCCTATTCCTAAAAAGGAAGGAGGGCTGGCTAGACATCACAAAGGGACACATAGAAGAGGGTGAAGATAAAGCAAAAGCTGCCCTGCGTGAAGCCCGCGAGGAGTCGGGCCTTAGCCTTTCTGACTGCATGGACAAGCACTTCATGTGCAGCGTAGTATATGAGATAGAAACAGGCTCGGGAAACAAGGAAAAGAAGGAACTCACAGTGTTTATCGCTGAATCAAGCGGAGATGCGGCAGTAACCATATCAAGCGAGCACATCGGATATGTATGGAAGAAATATGAAGAAGCAATGAGCGAGATAAAAAAAGGGTGGCAGCTCAGCATACTTCCATGCGCATATGATTATATAATGCGTAAGGAGCAGATGTCGAAACTGAATGCAGAGTACTCATCGCTGCCAAGCAAGATAAGCCCATGGAACCTGAGCACAGTGTTCGTACCTGGCGAAGGCCCTCTAAACGCAAAGGTCATGTTCGTAGGCCAGGCACCTGGAGCACAAGAAGATGCAGAGCGCCGCCCATTCATAGGCAGGAGCGGGCAGTTGCTCGGCGCGCTCATACGCTCTGCTGGTCTGAGAAGGGAAAATACTTATATAACTAGCGTGGTGCAGTTTTTTCCCCCTAAGAACCGCGTTCCCACAGACAAAGAGGTATCAGTATGCAGGGGCTTCCTTTATAGGCAGATGGATATAATAAAGCCAAGGCTGGTGGTTCTTCTTGGCGCAGTCGCAGCAAAAGAAGTCCTGGGCATAAAAGGTATATCATCATTTCGCGGCACAATTCTAGAACGCAACGGGACAAAATATTTTCTTAGCCTGCATCCTGCTGCAGCCATCAGGATAAAGTCTAACATGCCTAAGATAGAGGAAGATTTCAAGAAACTGGGCCAGCTGGTAAGTAGCATGGATCTGCAAAGCGCATTGCCATGATCAGATGAGCAAGCTCGGTATATTGCCTATTATGCTTTGGTACGCTTCGCAGGATGTCCATTGGCTTGGTTCCTTGCCTTCGCGTATGAGCTTCCTTACTTCATCCGCATCGCTGCTGCCCCAGAGGGAATCAAGGCTATATCCTGTGTCGCGTATATTGCCTATCTTCCTGTTCCACATTATTGATGGGTAGACGTTCCCATAACTATCAAGGAAAAGGGACGCTTCTAAGCTCTTGCTCTTCATCGGAGTCTTGCCTGTCCTCGCGTATTCCACAAGCCTTCTTAAGAATGCCGATTCTATGAGAGGTATTGCTCCATATTCCCTCTTCCTGCTGCTTATTATGGATTTTAGCTCTTCAATGACCTCCGAATCATTCGGCCTTATGTCTAAGTTGGAATTGCCGTAGTAGTTGTCAGATATCTGTCCCAAATTAATGTGGAAATCATTATATCTTATTGAAGGTATGTCGCGCTTGACAGATTCAAACGTCTTGACGAATTCACCCTGGTTAAACTTGCTCATAGTGTACCCAAAAACGAAATACAGGTTGCTGTACTCCTTCTTCATCTCCTGCAGCCTCTTGAACGTGTCTATGGCTTTGTCGTAGTTGCCCGGCACGCCGCGTATCCTGTCGTGCAGCTCCCTATATCCGTCAAGGCTGACCGTTATAGCTACTCTAGGTATGCCTAAGCTAAGTATCTCCTCAAGCTCCCTGAACATCAGGTCATGGTTGGACAGGGAATTTGTCGGCATAGTCAATATATAAAGGTGCTTCGAGCTCTCGCTGAAGGCCTTTGCTACCTCAACTAAGTCGCTGCGCATGAATACCTCTCCTCCAGTGAGCTCTATCCATTTAAAGTATGGATTCTTAACAGCGAACTCGCGTATCTCATTTATACTGAGCTCCCCCTTGGGTTTCATCTGCCATATATTGCATGTGAGGCAGCGCGACTGGCACCAATAGGTAATTGCAAAGTTGAGCTTGTAAGGCCTCTTGAGCGTGCGGAAATTTGATTTGAGGGCAGTCATGCCGAGGCCCATCATCTTTTCTACGGACATCTAAATACGCGCCTGTTTGCTATATATTTACATCATATTCTCTGTTTTTTTAGATATTTAAGCATGTTGGGGTAGAAGCCAACAAATATATACATGAAGAGGTATTATAAAGAAGAGAGCACTGCAGTGCAGCAAGCACCTGCAAAAGCATCCATTGGTGCATACCTTGAAACCGCATGTAAGCATAGTCATACCAACACTTAATGAGGAGAAGAACATAGCAAAGCTGATGTACAAGCTTAAGGGCGAGCTAGCCAAGTACAGCTACGAAATAATAGTTGTGGATGGGCATTCGAAGGACAGCACGGTGCGAATCGCCAAATCCATGGGCGCGAAGATCATATACGACGATTATGGCAAGGGCTCTGCGCTTGTGAAAGGCATGCATGCGGCCAAGGGCGATATAATAATATCTATGGATGCAGACCTATCCAACAAGCCTAAGGAGATACCTCTTCTGGTAGCGGGCATAGAATCTGGATATGATGTATGCATGGGGTCAAGGTTTCTTACTGGCGGCGGTTCCGACGACATGCCGAAGCTGCGCGTGTTCGGTAACAAGATGTTCGTGCATATAGTGAACATGCTCTATGGAACTAGGTACACAGACCTGTGCTACGGCTACAGGAGCTTTTCAAGGAAGGCCCTAAAAACGCTTGACCTAAAAGAGAAGGGCTTTGGTATAGAGACGGAGATAAACATAAAAGCGAAGAAGCGAGGGCTCAAGACCTTGGAAGTGCCGAGCTATGAGAAGCGGAGGGAAAATGGCGAGGCAAAGCTGCACACAATTAGGGATGGCCTCAGGATATTGAGGACAATAATCAAGAACATGGGCTGAAAAAAGCGGTTCTATCTCAGTCCGTCTATCTTATAGAAGCCATAAGTATATGTAAAGCCTGAGAAATTGTCCCTTGCCGTAGCTATTGGAGACAGGTCAAAGGTGCTGCTTACCGTATGGCAAAGCCCTTCAAATCCGGATGTGTAACACCAATAGCCATAGTCTACCACTAAGCACTGATATTTGCTCTGGTAGGTGGCAAGGCCTGATTTGGTATAAGCGCTAGTTATGTTGCCGAACTGTATCGCGCTCCTATTGTTTAAGTTGAAGAGCTCAGGGTCGAAGCTGAAAACCAGACATGATGCAGGTATTGATTTTGCATTGCCATATACGAAATTCTGGTAGAACCTCGCCTGCTGTGCCTCTGCTATAGAGGAAGGGCTTACGCTCATGCTCGGCACCATTAAGTAGAATGAATACGCAATAAGAAGCAAGACAACTGTTAAGGCGAGGGCAAGCCCCTTGCTTCCCGCCCATCTTCTTGCAGCAAGCATTATGGCACCTGCTCCAAATCCTCCAAATATGCTCGCCTGCGCTATCATGCTCAGCACAAACCGCCAATCAACGCCATATGTTACTGCTCCAGCATAGAATGACGTGTAGACTGCGAAGAAGGCGAAGAACCATATCAGAAGCGAAGCAGCCTGCCTCCTGCGGTAGGCGAGCATCACAATCGCACCAATAGCTGCAAGAAATGTGAAGAACACAGGCTGCATTACATGATATGCCCCCTTGCCGCCCTGAAACGCATCAAACCAAAACAACGTGTTCGCACATACGTTAGCTTTAAAATTCTGCAAGTCAATATTGTGTGTTACATTTACGTATGCCGCATTTCCAAAAGCGCAAGTATTTGGTATAAAAGTATTATTGTAATGGTAAATTCCAACGCTGTATTCTCCTGCTGTGTACATGAATTCTGCAGAAACTGCGATTACAAAAAGCAGCACAACAATCAGCACCTTGGTGTTGAGCGCATTCTCTCGCATGCGCCTTAGGTTGTTGCGCACCGATTTAGACAATGAGTCATCATCAAGTATTATATATATCAGAGGTATGAGGGCCAAGAATATTGCAGCATCGACCTTCATGTACATTAGCAAAGGTATAGAGAGCATTAGCATGCCGAAT
The DNA here is from genome assembly GCA_049965155.1 of Candidatus Micrarchaeia archaeon. Classification (GTDB taxonomy): domain Archaea; phylum Micrarchaeota; class Micrarchaeia; order Micrarchaeales; family Micrarchaeaceae; genus JAMCYB01. Next base: position 17,372 of record JBMFWP010000001.1, read on the forward strand.
GTATTGATATTTTTCCTGTATGTGAACAGTGCTGCCGAGAAAACTGCGATGAGCGAATAAGCAAGCATAGTGAGGTCGGATGTGGTCGGCATCGCCCAGACCAAAAGCACAGGGCTCAATGCAAGCATAAGCTCGGCAAATATGCTGTATAAGAACTCCCTAAATATGAGCATCGATACAAGGAAGACAAGCAGCACTGCCAGCGCCCCGAGAAAAAGGAACAGGCCGTACGCGGAGTATTGGTGCACGCCAGCGACTGCGAACGCAATCGCTATATTGAACGATGTGCCGATGGGTTCATGGAATACCAGCCCAGTAAAGCACTGTGTAGGCGAGCCGAAGTTGCATTGCCATGCCTGCCCTGTGTGGAGCAGGTCTAGTGCTCCTCCTTGGTAAATCACATCGTCAAAGAAGAGCTGCTGTGTTGGCTTCACTAAAGAAATTTCAAGCGCCAAGAACAGCAGCACTACAGCGACAGCAGCAAGCAGCATCCTGAAGTCAATGCCAGAACTTTTCAGCGCCTGTGATATGTCTCTCCTGCCCCTTACGGCAAAGAAGAGGAAACCTACAAATGAGATAACAAGCCCAAGCGTTAATATATACTCTTCTACGCCTGCGCTGAACATCACACACCAGCCTTGTTGGTAACAAAAAAGCCATTTATAAACATGTACTTGGTGCGGGTCTTCTTCATAGTCTCGGCTGCATCATATGGGTTCAGCACTATTGGCATGCCGTGTATGTTGAAGCTTGTGTTAAGCACCATGCCTATCCCCGAATTGTCCTTCACCCTCTTAAGTAGCTTGTAATATAATGGATTCTCCCCCCCTACCATTTGAGGCCTAGCCGATCCGTCTATGTGCATGACTGCCTTAGTCTGCCCCTGCATCTCCTTTTTGACCATATATGCCATAGTCATGAACTTATCGGCACCCTTGTTATCATAATCAAGCACTTTGCTTACGTCATCTTCGAGTATCGATGGCGCGAACGGCTGAAACCATTCGCGCTTCTTGACGTACATATTGAGCTTGTCCTTTACTTCATCAGAGCCTGTCGGGGCCAATATGCTCCTGTTGCCGAGCGCCCTTGGCCCGTACTCCATCCTTCCATGGAACCAAAAAACGTAATTGCCCTTGTCTATCAGCTCTGCCGCATGCGATGACTGCTCAGCCTGGCTTTCCTCTTGCACTGCAAACTGCCTCTCGCTTTTCAGTACCCTCGCTGTCTCTTCGTCAGTATACGAATCGCCCAGATACGGATCGAACGAGTATGATGTAGTCCCTGCAAGCATGTGCCCAACATACATTGCAGAGCCAAGGGCTATGCCGCCGTCGCCCATGTGTGGGAATATATACCAGTGCTTGAGGGCATCAATGCTCCTGAGAAGCATGTTCGCCTTGACGTTCGAGAAAGTGCCGCCTGCCATAACGACATCCCCTATATTGTACCTGCTTATGGCATTGCCTACAAACTTCAGCATTGCGGCTTCGAGAAGCTGCTGCGCCATGTATGCGAACTGCTCTCTCGGCATTGACCACGCAATCCTCTGCAGCGCATTGAATTGCTTAACTGTGCCGTACTTAGCTATTATGTTCGTGCCCTCTACCTTGAAGAAGTCCTTCATCTTATTCTCCTCCATGTCGAATGGGTAGGAATAATCGGCCATTGCCATAACCTTGCCCTCGTCCTCGAGCTCTCGCATCCCTATTATGTTCGTGACCTGCTCAAAGAAAATCCCCAGGGAATCCCTCGCAGGTATGCGGAAGCGCCTCTCTAGGTTCCCATTCTCGAACACGCTTATAGAGCCTGACAGTCCATCGCCCAATCCGTCGAGGGTGATCACGAGCGACTTCTTCAGCCCTGATGTGAATGCAGCCGAAGCCGCGTGGGCGACGTGGTGCTCAACCACGTGAAGCTTGAACTTTTTGAAGCCCATATGCTTCAGCTCCCTAGCAAGAAGGTACTTGCTCAGTGCGGTTGTGCCGGGCAGTATGCCTATGCTCGTCATCGAATATTTTAGGTTGTGCCTGAAGTTCTCGAACCTCGGCTTGGGTATCTTTCTCCTCCTGAAGTTGTAGTAATACTCCCTTGAATAAGGCATCAGCCTCTCAAGGGTTTTTGTTAGCTCAGTTGTGCTTACTGCAATGTGCTCAATGTCTCCGGGCTTCAGCCCTGCGAAGTTGAGCGCCGCATGTATCGAGTGCACAGGGAACTTCATCTCAAGCTTTCGCTTGGTGAACCTCTCCTCATTCGCTGCAAATACAACCTTATTGTCATCTATGAGCGCCGCTCCAGCATCGTGTTGGTCCCATACTCCTAATATGTACATATCATGCATCTCGAAGGCTCAAACGCTTAACAGATATAGTATTATTGTACACACTATATAGCGTTTTCCATTCTCAATTATGCAAACTTGTTACTGGGCAGATATAATAGAAACCCCCGTAATAGATATTGCACACCGCCGTTGTTATCGTCGAATTGTTCATCTCGATTGACAGGTGCGCTTCTGTGTTAGGCTTGAACACTGCAACATTCGGATTTACGATGCTTATATAGTTGCTCTCGTTTACGCGGTCTGACCCGCCCCTTATCAATACTGGCTGGTTTAGCAGCCCATAGGTGTTGGGCAGCATCCTAATACCCCTGTTGAACGTATATGTGAATATGGAATAGTTTGCCCCGATGCTTGAATCATACTGAATGCTCATGTTATAGTAAGTTTCATTATTCGCGTGCACCAAGCTGCCTATTACCAAGTCGAATGGATTCGTGCGTGAATAAGCCTCGTGCTGCACATACACGTATGTGGAATCGAATGCAATTATAAGAACTATCGCTGCAATAGCAAGGGCCCGATAATGTTTTCTCTTAGCTTTTCCTCTTCTATCCTGCTTCGAGCCAGGAACGGCGTTCCTGCCTATATAAAAGCTTGCCACGGCGAAAGCCCCAAAGAAGAAATAGTACGTCGGTATGCTGTGGTAGAGCAGCGTCAGCGGCAGTAGGCTCAGCACACCTACCAGCAGCCTCTTGCCAGAATAGGCTAGGGTGATGGCAGCCGCTATTATCGCCGAATAGAAGAGGACCTGGAAAGATCCGAGCGCCATCGGATAAAAGGATAGGATAGTATACCCAAACACTCCATACGGGCTGGGGAACAGGAGATTGCCTACTGGTGCGAATACATCCTTTATATAGAGCCCTGGAGCGATTGCCAAGAAATATGCATTGATGGCTATAAAAGTGGCGCCTGTACCTATCGCTGCCCACAGGCCCTTCATAAGGCCCCTGTTGAACCTCAACGCTACCAATAGCACTACTGGTATCCAGAGCTCCTCCTGGAAGGATGCAGCAATGCCGAGCAGAACGAATGCATACTTGTTGTCTATATATTTGTATGCAAAGAGCAGCACGGCAAACATGAGGAAGTCCACCACCGATGATATATATAGCATGAATAGGGCCGCAAACACCATGACCCAATAGTTGGGCCTCTTAACATAATCCCTATCTAATGCATACACAAACGCGACAAGGAATGCCAGCATGAATACTGCATAGCTGTAGAGCATGTAAATATGCGAGTAGCTGTATATCGACGGCTTGGCGAGCATGTAGAATGGCACCAGAGAGAGAAAATACAGATCAGGATAATCCATAAAGCCAACGACCCTGTTGTAGGTAGTAAGTGTTGGGAGGCCCACACTGTTGTTTATATGGAGAAAGTCATACAGCTCCAGCGCAGAAACGTTCATGGCGTACGGGTTAGGCCCTACGATCAGGCTATGTACTGCATTCAGCGCTAGGAATTCCTCATCATCAGGAACGCTGGAATTTATCAAGCTGCCTGAAAAGTAGAAATACCACATCAGTACTGCTATTACAATCACAAGGGAGAGCGCAATGGCCAGTTTTGCCCTCCTTGAGATCTTTAACGTGCCAGAATACCTGCCTATAGAAATGAATAAAACTAAGGTTATAGTGAGGAAGAATGCAAATGGGTAATCTACCATAAGGCCCATTATGGAAAGGAAATTGTATCCAATGCTGTAGAGGATTGCATACGAGGCCGCCACTCCTGCTATAATCAATAGAAAACTTGTGATGAGCACTGCCTTCCTGTACCTCCCGCCATACAATATGAAAGCTATCGCAAATGTGAAGAAAGAAGCAAGGATAAGGGATGAAGCCGCCATAAGCCCCTTTGATAGGTAACCGTACGTGAATATTGATATATCTGAGAAGAGTAGCAGTATCACTGATACTAAGAACATAATGATATATGCTCTATTCTCGTTCCATTTAGGAAGCTGCATTAAAAAACCATAAATCGTTTATTCCCCAAACTCGGACATATTCCTTCACTAAGAAAGATTTTTATTATTATCTATATATAAACTATCGTAAAAGAGTCGATGGTGTATGAATGCCAAAAGTATTTGGTCTTTTAGATTGGTTAAGTCGTAACATAAAGGTGCTGATGCTGCCGCTTCTGATGCTGAGCTTCATAGCAACAATGTCAGCAGCGCAGAACAGCATAGTTAGCACCGTGACTTCACAGATATGTATAATATATACCGTAGTGCATACGGCAATATTCATACTGGGTCTTGCATTGATGATAGGCGGCGCGGCGCTCTATGCAGCTTCGCATATCATGCCTGGTCAAAGCAAGTCCACGCTCCAGGGATACGGCATGGGGATGATACTTGGAGGTGTCATAGGCGTAATAATAGCGGAGATAGCGCCGTTCCTGCTGGGTTTGATAATGGGGAGCTCAGCTTCAGTGTCTAGCATAACCGCAGCCTGCTCCTAAATAGGTTAATGGGCTTTTCCATTAACCCTTTTAATATTTTCTTCCTAATCCTTTTTGTGATTAAATGGTGAATGTGCTAAGCTATTCGTTTGACTTCTATGCGAAGCATCTTCGCCTTATACTTTTATTCTCGATATCATTCTTAATAGCGTTCGCAATACCCGGGCTTGCGCCGCTTCCTACATACAATGATGCCGGTGCAATATTTATAAGGACTGCAAGTATATTTGTTAACCTAAATATAATCAGCGCGTCAGTAATCGTGGCTTCCGTATTTTTCTCGTTGTTGTTCCTGAGCTTTGCTATAGTGGCAATAAATATACTCGTTAAATACGGCAGGATACACACAAAGATACGCAAGGAGATAATGGACGGTTTAGAACGATACACTGGCGGTGCCTTTGCTGTTCTAATAACCTATGCAATCATATTATACCTTGTTAATATAGCAACATTTTCAACAGGGCATTCTGGTCTGTTTACATATGCAGTGGCTCTTATACTTGCACCATTCTTCTTCTATGCTCCAAGCTCCATAGTTATAGACGAAAAGCCAATAGGCAGGGCCATGGCGTCAAGCATTAAATTCGTAATAAAGCGTTTTGATTATTTCCTGCTCTGGCTTGCGATAGCAATAGTGCTGATAACCCTTTTTGACTTCATATTTATAGCAATTACAGGGACGCTGCTGTCGCGCTATATCATGGTAATATTCAACTCCTTGTTCATACTGCCTTTTCTGGTAGTTCTGCAGAGCGAGATGTATATGAAGAGGTTTGCATTGCTTAAAAGGTAAGCGCGCTTATGCACTATCGCCGCACCCATAGTATGGATTATAAATATTAGCCCCTATATTATTCTATGCGCCACGGGAGTAAAGCATTGCTTTTTGCCGTATTGCTTCTAGCATTGATAGCAAAGCCTGTATATGCGGGCTCCACTAGCTTTCAGACGCCGTACTGCCTAATCACTGGTACAACTACTACAATGGGCAACTGTGTTGTTTCTGCCATACCACTAGCTTTCTTCGGAGTGCTATTCTCATTCTTGCTTGTTGCAATATCTTACATGCTCGGCAGCGTCTTCAACATAAGCGCATTGAAGGGATGGTATCAGAACGAGCTCAAGGAAGCTGTGAAGTCTATTCTGATAATAGTTGTTATATTCTCGCTGTTCATAGTGCTTAGCAGCATAGCTGCAAGCTATGTCGGCCCTTCAAGCACTTCCCTAACAACAAGCAGCAGCACAGCAAGCAGCGAAATAACCAATAATATAGGGATGATCTATAATGCGCTCGAAACATCATATTTCACGCCTCAGCTGCAAAACGTCAATAATTCATTCTATAGCCTGCTCGGCCTGTATGACGGAATAGGTGTGTGGAAGAGCATGACGCTGTCTTTATACATACCCTTACCTATAATACCTGTCTTTACTATAGGCTCGCTCGATTTTGGAGTTGATGAAAACCTCTATGTAAGCAGCGTAATATCATCTATATCAGATCCAGGCTTATCACTGCTTACAGATATAGGGAAGGTAATCATAGTACCAGTCACAATAATACTGCAGGTGCAGCAAGACCTTTTGGGATCTATCATAGCGATAGGGCTCGGCGTGCTTTTGCCAGTGGGCATAGTGCTTAGGGCAGTTCCAATATTGAGGCCCCTTGGCGGTACATTCCTAGCTCTAGGCATAGGTGCAGCGCTCGTATATCCGGCGCTGCTGTTAGCCATCAATGTCCCAATAAGCAACTATATACCTTATACTTCAATACCTAAGCTATCTGCTTCCTGCCCGAGTGGGTGGAATGCCATAGAATGTGCTTTCCTCAACGGTGCTATAGGCGTGGTTAACGGAGAACTAAGCATCGTTAACGCGAGCACGCAGATGCTTACAGGGTTTGCAAACGGTATGGCTAGCTATGTTGACATATACCCCGCATTCAACACAATATTGTCGCAGTCTTTCCTTGTGGCGATATTGCAGTTCATACTGTTCATATTGGACCTGATAATAGGGGTAGTGATAGTGCAGCATATAGCGTCGCTGCTCGGAGGCTCCCTAAAGCTTGGAGTAGGTAAGATGAAACTTGCATAATGAGCGATTGAATGACAAACGCAAAAACCAGGATGCTGCCCATTTACGCACTCCTATTCGTGCTCGTTTTCATGCATGCATCGGTCTTCGCCAATGCTGCAGGGTTGCCTACCTTAACCATAAGCCCCAATCCTGCAAGCACAACATCTACAGTAACAATAACCGCCCAATGCCCCAGCGGAACGGGCAAATTCTCTTCTCTATGTGAAATAAGGTATCCCACTAAAGCTAACTTTCTCGCTTTCGGATTCGGCACTGCTACCTATACATATCCTGTGGGCAGCCTCAAGGCTGGCACCTACAAATACTTTTATGCTTATGACCTCTCCACAAATACAAACAGCTCAGGCAAGGTTTTAACAGTTCTTACTCCTGGGGCACCCACCAATGCGGCATCAAACGGTGCATCTAATGGTGCTTCGAATAGTGCATCCAACAGTGCATCGAATAGTGCATCATCTTCGACCAACTCTGCCTCTGCCATAACCGTCACGCCTCTGCCTCCGTCGCAGCCTATCCAGGCGTGCACATTGTACGGGAATACTGACTACACCAACGACTGGCTGCCAATAAACTATCTTGTGATAATAATAGGATTCATGATAATAGCTGTGCTTTATGCAATAGGCAGGGCCATGCCCCCAAGGACTAAGAGCACTATAGCAGGTGTAACTAAAATCGAGATGACGCAGCTCCTGATAAGCGCGCTTATAATAACGCTCTTGATATTCTTCTCAAGCGCAGCGTGCAACATATCCTCATCTGTAAGCCAGCAGCTTACTGGCACTTCGCTTGGTCCATTCACATATTCAGATTACTATATTGGCAACTTGAGCATGAATACCGGCCTGAGGCTTCTCACGAACATATACTCTGACTCAATAGCCTTCAGCATAGATGCAAGAGTATACTCATATATGGCCGCTCAATTATCCGGGAAGATTGGGCTACCTAAGATTGAAATAGCACCTGGTGTTTCTATAACTGTTGATGAGGGATACGACCTCAGCATAGGGTATTACCTAATCGCAGATCTGTACATGGACCTGTTTTCGCCAATACTGGTGATAACTATAGGCATGCTATTCCTGCAGTATCTAGCGCTGCCGCTCATAAAGCTCACCGCATTTGCATTATTGCTTCCAGTGGCGATAATAGTAAGGTCGATTGCGTATACCGGTGCAGGCGGAACTGGGCTTCGCAACGTCGCCAACGCAATCCTGGCGATAGCGATAGCGCTATACTTAATATATCCACTAACCATAGCTCTTGATGCATATATGGTTCATTGGATATTCTCCACACAGAACCCCCTGTATCCTTATCTCAATATGGGATTCACACTGACGCAGCTGCCATCAACATTCTTCTCAAGTGCATCAAGCAGCTCACCATCCACGCTTCCTTTTGGAATAGCCGCGCCGTCGGAGCTGAGCCTTATCTCAGGCGTAAGCAGCTTGGGGCTTTCAGGAATATATGACCCTTATACCCCTATAACGATATCAAATTCAATAGTTAACCTGATGTCGCAGTTCATATTCGTAGGGGTTATATTATTTGCATTGAATATAGCTATAACTGTGGCGTTCGCCATGAGTCTCGCAAAGGCACTGAATACCGGAATAGAGGGAGCTGCATCGTTCTGGAGTAATCTGTGATTTATATGGTACTGCCTGGAATATTGTTGCAGATAACATCCATATCTAGTGTGAAGTCGGACCTGCTGCCAATAGTAGTGCTCGCATTGCTACTTGATTCAGTGATAGTTAGCACATGGTACGTGTTAGGCATATTGCTTAACAATTCAAAAGTGAAGGACTCTGCGCGCGGCGAATTTTATCAGTTAGCTGGTACAGCAGTCATAACTGTGATAATACTGACGATCCTGGTTTTTGCCGGGAGCATATTCTCCCTCATTTCGAGCAGCGGCCCAATGTCCACTTCTAACATGTCAACTATGTGCAGCAGCATAGAATCAAATTCCCCACTCTCTATGCTTGGATCCGGGTCATTTTCGCTTCTCGCCGGGATCTCTAGCTCTGAATATCCCGTTGGCTATACAGGTCCAACTTTCGGAGGGCTGTGCAATTACATATCTACGCAGTCCAGCGCACCTACAGCAACGACAAATATAGACTACCCTCTTGCTTCCGCCGGTGTTGTGATCGCGAACCTCACGAACCAGAGCATAGTCAACCTAAATTCATTCTTCGAGGTTGATTTCTTCCTGGGCTACATGGAGACTATTACACCTTCATTGTCATTCTGCCTTCAAGATTTCATAAATCCTGCTGGGCCATGCATGATACCTCCAGAAGATGTCGTAAACCCTGCAATATCTTTCATAAACGCTACATACACGCCATACGCAGGCTATTCAATGGTGTACAAGCCAATGGGTGTTATAGGCGAGCTTCTCGGCACGTCGCTGGAGATGGATGTCGCGCAGCTCCTCTTCATAATCGTATTCCTGTACATATGGCCTTATATCCTATTCATAGGATTAATATTCAGGGCCACTCCCTTTACCAGGAGAATAGGTGGGCTTTTCATAGCAATTGCAATAGGCGCAGTGCTATTCTATCCGGCAGTATTCGCAATCGAGTATGTATCGCTGAGCGGCATGAACGTGAACAGCGAGATAGGTTCTACAGGGATAACATTGAGCACAGCCTACGGATTCAATGGCATAACTACAAATTCCATCACAGCCCTGCCTGACTATACACCCAATTTCTTCGTTGAGCCAAGCATAGAAAATATAGCACAGGCAAACAGCTGCTGGCCTCCTGGCGGCAATATGGCACTGACCCAAGCAGAGGATACCGGCATATTGCTAGTTCCTTTTGCTTCTGCTATAGATGGTCTTTTGCCCCTTATAAAAGGCGCTTCGGGAGGCCTGCCAAGCTCACTTCCATACTTCTACCTACCTTCGCCCTGCACCCCAACTGACGCTGAGGGAACAATGTTCCAAATACTTAACGCGTACGGCATAACGGGCATAACGGCATATGTGCTGCCGCTGATTAATATACTTATAACTCTAACTGCAATAATCGGACTGTCAGGCCTTCTTGGGGGCGATACCAGCCTAGCTGGCTTGTCAAGGCTAGTGTAGTGATGCAATGAGAAAACCATACATGTATGCAAAGCATGTTGCGTTGGTCTTAGCGTTGCTGTTGCTGCTCAGCAACGTTACTGCGGCTTCAAGCGCAAGCAACTTGACCAATTCCGAATTCTGCACCAATGCAATATTGCAATCCAATGCAGTGCTGCATTCGAGCTCGTATGGGGGCATGCTCGGCATATCAATGCTAATACTGGCGCTTGTTGCGCTGGTCATAGGCATAGCTTACATGGTAGGCTACTCATTCAAAGTGGAGAAGCTTGTGCAATTCTCAAAGGCCGAGATGGGTGAGATATTTGTCACACTTCTGATAATACTCATATTTTTCGGCGCAATATACTCGGTATCGCCAACGGGCTTCATAAAAATAGGTCCATCTAGCACATACAACACATATTACAATGACTGCACACTTCTTGCGGGCTCTTCGGTTGATGTATTCAGGTCGCTCGCCACATACTTCATACCTGAGACATACTTCTTGCAAATTCTTCGCGATTTTAATGTAAAAATAATGCCGCTGCATTTCGGCATAAGCTTCACGCCCCTGAAGGCCTTCGGGCTTCTATACCACATACTCAATCTATTCACTGGAATCGCAGGTGGCTTAGCTGGACTTTTCATAGCTCTGATAGTGTTCTTATCTATAATCTATTCCGTGTTTCCTGTATTTCTGTTCTTGGGCATAATACTGCGCTCTATCCCATGGACGAGGGCAGCTGGGGGCGCATTCCTTGGGCTTTTCATCGCGTTCTACCTGATGTTCCCGATTCTGCTGTACTTCATGCTTCAGGCATCTCCTGCATCATCCGTTTTACCTATAGAAAATACAAATAGTTACCTGAACAGCCTGAGCAATTTCACATCTGCATCAGGCACGTTCTTGACTAGCTTGGCAGATGCAGTATCATTCAACATAATCGCCCTATTCATAACAGATATAGTCGAACCTATGATATTTACAATATTTGTGCTTATAATATCGCTGATAGTATCATATGACTTCATGGAGCTGATGGGAGACGCGCTCGGCGCGCCCAGCCTGTCCTCAAGCAATACACTAAAGAGGGTGCTATGAACTGGAAAGCAATTAGATGGTTGGCATGGCTTTAAGAAGTGCAATATTGGTCTCGTTTGCGGCTGTTATGCTAGCTGCGATGCTGTTGCACTCCGCCTCTGCAGCGTCGCCAGCACCTCAGTCATTCGTCACGAGCTTCATACCTCCATGGTACGATATAGCGCTGCTTGCAGTCGTAGTTGTTATACTGATAGCTGCCCTGATATATGCAGCCAGCTTCGCCTTGGACAGCCCCAATGGCAGGAGCTGGGCGCGCGCCCAGATATATGAGGCGCTTATAGGCATAATGCTAATTGTGATATTCCTAGGGCTGTACTCGCTGATGTTCCTGAATCCTAGCCAATCCGTAAGCAGCGCAAAACTGCTCCCAAGCACATGCCCAGGAGTTGCTAGCGATACAATATTCAACCTATCCGCCTGCGACATGGGCAGCTTCATAGCGATATCAAAGGGCTATTTCAGCCTGCTGTACGGGGTATCCTACGTGGCTGGGCTCACGCCCGGATTCAGCGTCAATGTCAATGTTCCATTTGATTCAGATGGGACTGGCTTCTCCTTTGGCATCAATAGCCTATTCCCCAAATCTCTAGACGAACTCCTCGGTATTGCGTTCAACGCGCTGCTGTTTATGATACTGCTCAACGAGGTGCAGCTTATACTGCTATCTGGCTCGATATTCTTCATAGCTCTTTTCATGGCTATAGGCCTGATTGCGTGGGTCTTCGGTATATCTAGAAGCTTCGGCGGCGCAATGATAGCATTTGGCTTAGGCCTCGGCATAGTTTTTCCGCTCCTGGTCTCAGTAACCTATGGCTTCATAACGACTCAGACGCTAACATACTTAGGCAATCCCTCGACTATTTCGGGTGCATTGTTAGGCATATTTAACCTTGGGATAGGAGGAGTGGGTCTCTTGGCTGGACTTTTTGCAACATACCTTACAGGTAGCTTCCCATCATACATGGGCAATCTCCTGTTGGAATACGGATATATAATTGCAGGTCTCACCTTTGTACCTTTCCTGAATTTCACAATACTTGATGCATTTATAGTGGACTTCTCAAAAGTGATGGGGGAAAAGGTCAGCTTCATGGCCCTTATCGGTAATTTGGTGTAGGTATGTCAAGAGCAATTCCATTGTTAGTAATCGCTGCAATATTTGCAGTGATAACAATATTCGCATACGCTTCGCTTACCATGCAGCCATCGCAGACCACCAATGCTCCGGACATATTCTCAGCACAGCGCAGCATATCATATTCAAATATAACAGCTACACACGTACCATCGGCAAAGGATATTTCATTCCTGCCTGCATGCAGCTGTTCCCATGAAATTTCGTGCGGTTCGGCTACTTATTGTTCGGGAAGTTGCCCGTCGGACTGCCCGCCTAAACGCATAGCGTGCGGTTTTTCAGATGGAAAGCTAATCTTCGGATCAGAGTGCAGCGCTGCACCGAGCCCTACTAACGGCGCATCAAACAGTGCATCAAGCACATCAAACGGTGCATCAAACAGTGCATCAAGCACATCAAACGGTGCATCGAACAGTGCATCTAATGGTGCATCAAGGTCATCCAATTCAGCATCGAACGCTGTTTCAAATGCTGCCTCAGGTGCAGCAACAGTGATCACCACAACCACATCAATACCTCCAGGATGCGGGCCTCTACCAAATTCAATAGTCTCGCAGATAGAGAGCAGTGCACCATGGTACTGCCCCATAAACGAGCAGGTCTATGACACATGGAGCTCTGAGACTCCTATAGCTTTCGCTGCAATACTCATCGCTTTTTCGATAGCAGCAATAATATTTATGGTCGGTGCAGGCCTTAGGAACGACAGGATACGCAACTTCGGCCTTGGCGAGCTTTATGAGGCAATAGCCAGCGCCATAATCGTTGGGCTGTTCCTGTACGTTAGTGCAGTCGCTTTCGGCATAATACCTTCGCTATTCGTAGGCACTATAAATCCTTATGCTACTGCTTTCCACCTAATCCTCTCTACAATTCAGCAGGCGGAGGGCGTATTCTCAAGCCTGTACAATGTAGTAATCATGGACTCATTCTATGCATCTATAAATGTTGAATTGGACCTGCCTATATCTGGCGCGCCTCCAATATCACTGCTGACGCTACTGTATGCTTTACCCCTTGAAGCTCTTGTTATAGAGCCATCAATAGTGCTTGGGACTTTCATAGTAGAAGGCATAACTGCGCTGTATGCCGAGTACTACCTGCTCGTGTTCTTCTCTGTTGCATCCATACCAGTATTCCTTGTTCCAGGGGTGATATTTAGGGCCATATTCCCAACCAGGGCTCTTGGCGGCATGCTCATAGCGCTAGCAATGGGATTCTACATAGTAATGCCCACAATGTTCGCAATAGCTTATTACTTCACAGCACCTAGCATATTGCATACGCTTTCTACAGCATCAATACAGATGAACCGCTTTGGCCAGGGTTCAGGGGCAATAACCAACGCAATAACGCCTGATAGCCCTCTGGTGACGCAGGTGGGCTCTGTTCAGTCCGCTATGAGCAGCTTCTGGCTCCTGATACTGTTCTACCCATTGCTTATAATCGCAGTAACTTACGCTTTCGTAACGCAGATTGCAAACTTCATAGGCGGGGCATCGCAGATGAGCGGCAAAATGAGAACATTTATATAAGTTAAAACAGATAAAGGTTTACGAAAGGGTCCTTTAGGATCCGACAGCAGGAAGGTTTGAAATGGACAACAAGATATTCACATTTTTAGGGCTGATATTCGCTTCAATAATAGTGCTCGCGGCTGCAGTAGAGCTGCCTCTCGCAATATTTCCATATTTTGCCAAGCTCATACTCCTTGCAGTGGCAATGTTTTTCGTAGTCCTGGCATTTGCGTCTAGGTATTATTCATACTTAATAATACCTATGATTAAGCAGAGGAGCAAGCATATAGTTCTAGACAAAGAGAATACATACTGGCTCTCTGCGTCTGCAGATTCCATAATACGCAAGGTAAAGGATACCTTCATAGCGACCGTTTATGTGACGATACCAATATACCGGTCTGCCACAGAGATGCAGCCTGAGGACAAGCTTGAGTTTGCGAATCAGGTCAGCAGGCTGGTTGGCATAAGCAAGGATCCGGTAAGGTACTCTACGCAGATGTACGTGATGGATAAGGACGCATATCTGCAGACGATAAGGGACAATGTCAACGCCGCAGAGAATGCAGCAGAAGAGCTTAGCCAGAAGGGTGCGCCTGCTGCAGATATAGAGCGTGCAAAAGGCAAGATAGCAATGTGGCGGAATATGCTTGATACGATAAGCAAGGGCACGTCTTTCGAGCTTATTACATACGCCAGCATATCGGCTACGGGCACAAAGGAATATGAAGCTGTGAGCGCTGTGCAGCAGAAGGCCCGTGATGTAATATCCGGAGTAAGCACCACATTCGGCGTAACTCCTACAATAGTCACAGGCGAAGAGATATTGAAGTTCGTCGAGCCAGAGCATATGATACCAGTCACTACTATAAGTGCGCAGATAAACAAGAACATAGAGGAGGAAGTGATATAATGGATTCAACAGGAGTTATATATCTTGCATTCAGCCTGGTAATAGTGCTGGTAACATTCTCGTTCCTGCCCTATTTCGGTCCGGGGCTATACAGGATTATAGCTGTCATAATACTGCTGATAACTGTGGTGCTTGTGCTCATGCTCAACTGGATAGACTTCCTCGTGTTCCCGGCGGTGTCAAAGCTTCTGGGTATAACTTTCCAGCCGATGAAGGACTACAAGATAGTGAAGTCACAGGATGCAATAGTGAAGAACGTTGGAGGAATATACTACGCTATAGGCTATCTCACTGCTAACCTTTTCGCATATACGTTCAAGGCAGAGAACCCAGAAGAGGATGTAGATTCAAGGATAGCTGAGGCACCAGACAGGTGGGAGAGGGCGGTTAGCGGCATAGACTTTCCATTCAAGTTTCATGTGCTCTCATGCGGCAGGGACGTGCAGAAGGCCCGCGACTCGCTCGAGGGCAAAAGGGGATACATAGAGTTCCAGATGGCCCGCCTGGCGCAGAGCGGCAAGCAGACCGATACTGCAATGGAAGAACTGCAGAGGAAGCAGAGCATAATACAGACGCAGATGGACAGGATATCGCAAGGAGAGAAGCCCATATCTACGATAATGTACATAGAGACGGTTGGCGTGGGCGTCACGGAGAAATCAGCCCTAGACAACCTCGCTGCGCAAGAGGCTAGGCTGCAGGTCGCGCTGAGCTCGCTTGATGTACAGATAATAAAAATAGTAGGCAGGGAACTATATTCAATATTTAATTTCAACTTCTCGCTGCCTACGCAGTACAACGAAATAGCCTCCAACTTTGATATGCAGGGATGATGTTATGACACTGGTGAGATTTCAAAATATAATGAGCAATGAGATAGCGAAGAGGGCTTTCATATCAAGGCCGCCCGAGCCGCCATCATCGGTGCTAGTCGGTGATCCGCAGAAGACCGTGTATATAGGCACTACTAAGATGTTCCACGTGCCTTTTGCATGGACGTACGCCAACCTTACAAACCCGCACATTGCTATAGTGGGTATAACTGGTTCAGGAAAGAGCTACTTCATAAAGACATTCCTCATCCGCGCCTACTATGTATGGGGCACTAGCGCAGTGATAATAGACTGGGCTGCAGAATACAAGCCGTGGGTCAAGCAGAGCGGCGGGACCATAGTCTCGCTCGGAAAAGGCGATTTCATAAACCTGCTCGACCTCTCAGGCATGAAGCCCCTCGATAGGACTAAGCAGATAATGAACTCGTTGGACTTGCTTACAGATATATCGGAATTCCCTGAGCAGAAGAGGCTGACTGAAGAAGCGATAGAGCAATCATATACCAACAAAGGGTTCAACGTGTCTGAGCCTCCACTCCCCGGAACAGAAGCACCAACTTTGAAGGATGTCATATCTTTGCTCGAAGAGAAGCTGCAGGACGGAACGTACGAATACCCGGCAGAGCTCGAGAACACTATATACAGGCTGAGGCAATTCGCCCGTGAGGGCGAAGACTACTTCGCAAGGAAGAGCACTATAGACTTAGAGAAGCTCGCAGGCTCGGGCCTAGTAGACATAGACCTATCGGGCCTGCCGGACGAGCGCTTCAGGGCTCTTGCTGCGCTGTTCATACTGCAGACACTTAAGGAGCGCATGCGCTTCGAGGGATGGAGCGAAAGCAAGGGGCTAAAGACCATAGTTGTGCTGGACGAAGCCTGGAAGGTTGCAAGCGACGAGAAGAGCGATGCCATAATGATAGTAAGGGAGGGCAGGAAGTACCAGTTCGGTCTTATAGTTGCATCGCAAAACCCTACAGACATAAATGAAGCAATATTCTCAAACGTTGGCACTACGTTCATACTAAGGATAAAGTTCGAGAAGTTCATAAACTATATACAGGGTTCGCTCAACTTCTCCGATTTCATACGGTCTGAGATAACAAAGTTCGGCGTGGGCCAGGCGGCGGTAGAGATGGCATTCCAGACATCGCTCAGGTTCCCGGAAACATTCATACTGGAAAGGATACAAGGCGAAGAGCCCCTCTATGTATATACAATAGACCTCACAGATGTGCTGACCAAGGCTGAGCTTTCTGCCAACGTTGTCCAGAAGAACTACCAGTTTGAAAAAGACGAGCTCAGGAACAAGCTCATAGACTACAATGTCAGCTCTGACAATATCGACGGTATAATAGGGAAGTTCGACGCACAGCAGAGGACGATGAAGGTATCTGAGCTAATATCAGCACTGGGCGATGCGGGCGTGCCGACCTCCGAGATGGTTATGTTCCTCAAGAGCATGGGCATAGAGGACATGATGATAAGCAGAATAATGACTTACGCTGGTAAGAATGGCTGATAAAAACACGCTGACCGTTGGGAGGATTGAGCTCAGAAGGATACTCATAGCATTCGGTGTCAACGAGAAGAACATAACGGCGCTCCTCGCATCCATGGAGAAATCACACCGTCACATAAATGTCATAACTTTCGCATCAATGCTCGAGAAGAGCGGCCTGACGCGCGACAAGATGAAGAATGTCTTCAGGCGGATCGGCATGGACGACATAGCTATAAGCCAGGCGATGGAGATGATAGACGAGCAAAAGAGCAACGCAGAGACGGGCAGGGTGTACAATGCCTCGATAGACCTGAGCTGATGCACATGGCGAGCAAAGACCAGAAGATTGGGCCGAGGTGCATAATATGCGGTGAGGCAAAGGAAGGCCTTCCTGTAAAAGAGGATTACATAATTGCTTCGATAAGGTGGGTGAACAGGCACATATTCCACAAATACCGCAATTACCGGCTAGTAGTATGCAAGGACTGCTACCTGAAATACAGCAAGCAGCGCGACAAGTATGTGCGCAAGCAGATAACCTACGTGATAATAGGCGTGCTGTTCACGCTCGCACTGTTCTTCAGCTCCCGCGGCAATCCCATATCACTGCTGTACGGTCTTGCCGTGATAGTGTTCATGTATGCGCTGTCACTGACGAGCTACGTGCCCGCGCTAAATATTCAGAAGCATGAGCAAGAGAAAGCCAAGACCAAGCGCCATAGCAGATAATACATCAGCTTTAATAATTTAAAACACGATAGTGTTGTGAGTTCATGGCAGAGGAAAATATAGGCATTACCGAACCAGATGTTGATTCATTCCAGATTGGCGCTACTTTGAAGGGTAGCTTCGAAGCTATATCTACTAGGCTAGCCTCTTTGCAGGTATTCTATATATCTGTGATGCAGAACAGCATCGTATTATTCCGGATAGAGAGCCGCGACATACAGAAACGGCCTTTCCTATTCTTTATAATTACTATGTCGCAGGGCAGCATATTGGTGCAGTATTCTATACCAAAGGATACGAGCAACAAGATGCGGAAGCTTTATGTCCTCCGGAATCTGATAAGCATTCTATCGCTAATAACAGACCAGTACGAGGTCAACCAGACCGAGCTGTTCCAATACTTGGATTCCGCGATAGATGACGTCATCAATTCGTTGTCGCAGAACTACAGCGCGCTGTTTAACAATTACGAAGCGCTGCTCACAGAGCATAGGGAGCTGAGGAGGCTCAACATAGAGCTCACCAATTCGAACAAGAACCTCACCGCATCTGCAGCGCAGCTCAAGGCGCAGAACGACGATATGAAGCATAGGCTAGATGCATTGGAGAGCTACTCCGATGAATCGCTCATGGCATTGATAGAGGACTGGATAGAGTCCCACGAGAGCACAATAGACGTAAACGAGTTCTCAAAGAACTACAAGGTAGTTCCGCCGCGCGTAGAGCAGATATTGAACAAGATGGTCTCAATGGGCTATATAGAGGTAAAGGGATAGCTAATGATATATTCTGTCAGGATAAATAAGAGAGTGAAGTACATACGCGTATATACGATAGTCAAGCGCATAGGCCAAAATACAAACCCATTGACGAAACTGTTCGTTAAACTCCTTGTCAAGAAGCCTAAGGAGAGTTGATTGGAATGGGACAGAAGGGCAAAAGATCAAAGTTCCTAATGCTGCTAATATTGGTAATCGTGATTGCCATAGCCGCAGTATTTGCATATGCGTATCTGCAGCTTACAAGCCTGTTTCATTCCCTGCCTCCACCTACAAAGGTGGTAACCCTAATACCAAATATCACAGCATATATTTCCGGATCCAATCTGCTGTACTACGATAGCGGTGCATTGCTAGTTCCATATTTCATGCTCAATTATTCAACCAGGAACATTTCAGATGTCTACATAAATGCCACGCTCTACAAGCAGCATCCACCTGTGAATATATACCTGCTTTCGCTCCCAAACGAATGCGTAGGCTGCTCAAATGACAGCATCATAGTGAGCAATCTCACCACCTATCTGGAGAAGTATGGGGTCATAAGTAGCCCCGCGGGCATAAATACTGTCGGGCTGGGCAGTATCGGCTCAATGCCGAACAATTCAGTACTGATAGTTCTCAGCGGTCTGCTTCCGCAGCAGCTTCTATCACCAATCAACAGCACATCGAATTATTCGCAACTGGACCACCTGCTTAACAAAGGCGAGAGCATAATATACGTAGGCAAGAATTTCGGCGATATAGTGGGTTCCGGATCCATAGTGCTGCCTAATTCCTACTTTCCGCCATATCTGACTACCTATTCCACTACATACAATGCATCGTTTGCAAAACTGTACCGCTCAAGGCCGATGGAGAATCTATTCTTCTATAATACTACATTCGACTTTGCTACGGGCAACACTTACGGCGGGCTCACGTATGTGAATTACCACAACGGCTCGATAATCGCGTTTTCAAACTATCCCGATTCGGTCTCGCCGAAGAACCTTTCAGAAGGGATTGCCAAGGCGATAGCCGAGGATTTCTGGGTGCCTAGATACGCCACAGGATATGGAAGTGTAAGAATAGCGAGCATATCAAATTCCGGCGGCTCGATAGGGATAGCGCTCAACAATACAGGCATATTGGCATCAGGCGATATAATCAACACGCTGAACAGCAGCTTCGCCCGCATAATACTGTATCAGAACGGCAGCTTCATGACCCATAGCAATAGCATATTCTACTACTTGAACTACATGCCCAAATACCAACTGAATGGCAGCATGGCCATGCCCGATTTCGTAATACCCGGGCAAACGATACCCACTACCATGACAGTATACACGCATTCGGTCAAGCCGGTGTACCTTGAGCCGCATATATCGGTGTACAACAATACCGGAGTAGAAGTGCAGACAATGTCCGTGCCGTTCGTTTCTGCCTCTGGCAACTTTACATTCATAAAGACAATGAACGTGAGCTTCCCTCCAGGCCAGTACGTAGTCTCGCTCCAAAGCGCCTCTGGGGCTGATTACGCATCTTCATACATATCTGTGCCGCCGATAAAAATAACATCGCCTGTAGCCAACTTCTCAGGCAATTCGTTTGTACTAAGCATAAAAGCAGCGAGCCTGCCAGTATCTGGTGTGAGCTACAATATAACGCTTGATGGAAAATACCCTCAGAGCGGTGTAATAAGCAATGGGGCAATAACCTACACATTGCCGAAGGGCACGCCAGAGGTATTTGGCACGCTTAACTTCAGCATAAGGATGCTGTCGCAGAACTTTACATATACCCTGACGAACAAGCCTATATCAATAACCATAAGTGGCAGGGACATAGACCTAATGGTTGTGCTCATAGTAGTAATCCTGCTAGTTACGGTGGTAAAGGCCCCTGCCAGGGACGAATTCTATATAGACATACCTGCAATGCCTAAGCAGAATGTTGTGGACATAAAGCTAAAGGCCCGTGATGTGGTGAGCACCTTCGACAAGCTGAATGCGTATTACCGCTGGCGCTACATGCCGCTGTCTAAGGATGAGGTAAAGATAGCTATAGCGAATAACATAAGGAACAATGGCATACCTGTATCGCTCACATACAGCAATATCGAGGTGATACTCGACCAGCTGGTAAATGCGGGGTACATTGTCAGCCTGGACGAACTCTATGCACCGAAAGATTGGCTGGACAAGAGCAGCCACGATATGCAGTACCTTGCAACATTCAAGAAATTGAGGATGTGGCTCGTGACGCACGCATTTCTGTTTACCGATATAGATGCCAGTACTTCAGCCGACCTGACTGCCACAATAAACGGCGAGCATGTCTATGTAGTGATATATTCACCCACAAGCAAGTTCAAGAATCTCCCGGTATATGCGGGCTCGCAGACGTACCTCGCTTTTCTTAACTCGGAAGCCTTAATGAACTTCAAGGATGAGCTGGCAAAGTCCTTCTCTCCTGAAGCAGAGCAACTGAGGATATACATATCCGCAGGGCAAGTAAAGCTGTTAGATGCAGACAATCCTGATGCGTATATACTGACATGAGCTGTTGCCTAATACAATTTTTACGAGCTCATTCAGAAGCTTCATCTACCCCATCAGCACTGCTTTCGTCTTGCTTATCCTCTTTTGCATCATCGTCTATATTCGAAGACACGCGCTCTTTCACGCGAGGATAGTGCTCTATCACGAGCTTCTTTAGTGCCTCATGTATTGCAGACTTCTGCATTCCTGTCAACTCGCTAAGGTTCTGGGATAACTGGTTAGTATAGCGCATTATGGTCTTATACCTGTTGGTATCATAGTTCAGCTGCTGCTTTCCATGGATATAGTGCTGTATGTTCCTGGCTGCGTCCATAAGGGCCAGCTTTATTTCATCAACTATCTCTTCTTCTGGAGATATTGCCTCCTTGCCAACTCCAGAATAAGGTATATATACTGAGGATATATTGACTAGCACACTGACCGGCTGGTTATCCATATCGATGCCGTACCTCTTCCATTGGATCTGCTTCACCGCTTCAGTTATGCCACAGCTTCCTGTATCAAAGAGGAGCGGAACCCTGTTGGCGAAACGCATTATATTCCCTGTATAACCATTATCGGTCTGCCTGCCAGAGCTGCCTCCATACGCTATTGCAGCTTCTACTATGAAGGGAAAGCCGCCTTTGAAAACCGAAGGCTTTCTTTCAACGACATTCATAAATTCAGGATTGATTATATTCTTAAGCGTGAGCTCTATGTATTTCTTGCCTATTGGTACTATGTGCGCAGATTCTGGCGCTATCCACCTAACTTTTTTGAATCCTTCGACCAGCTTGCTCGCATCATCCCAAGTCAACTTCTTTGGGTCCATAGAAAAATCAATCCCAACAATATCTTTGAGTTCGTTGACCTTGCCCTGGCTGAATCTAGAAAATGTGTCAGTAAGGAATGATGAAAGCTTATTGCTGCTAGAGGTATGAGCAAGGTCCAATATATCATTCACTGTTAACCCGAGAGGGTGCAAGCGCGCTGCCTTTGGCCTTTCAGGGATCACATCAACCGATCTAATGAAAGTCGATTCCTGCCCAGTCGGGTCTATAAACTTTATCTGGACATGGGGGTTAGATAATGCAGTTCTCTTCAGGTACTCATATACTCCATGGTCGCTATTGTCATACTTGACGCCATCAAATTCGCCCAATACTATCAAGCCTGTATGTTCAGCAGGCCCTTCCTGCATCATGTTGTTGACTATGGGCTTGTTGTGCATAGTATCTATTGATACGTCGCACGAGTATCCATCATCTGTGGATGTATGGCTGATTGCATGTATTGGCTTCCCTGTTGTTATCTGTGCAAAGAGGGTGCACCCTGCAGCTCCTATACCTTGCTGGCCCCTCTGCTGTACATTTCTATGGAACTTGGTTCCGGCGAGCACTGTAGCCAGCGCTTTGCCTATGAAGCCTTTTGGTATTCCAGGGCCATTGTCCTCTACAAGCACCGTGTACCTGGTATCCCCTAACTTGTCTATCTTCACGCGTAAATCTGGCAATATTCCTGCTTCTTCACAAGCATCCAGCGAATTAGTGACATATTCATGTACAACCGTAACCAGCGACCTTACCATGCTAGAATATCCGAGCATTTGCCTGTTCTTCTTGAAGAATTCAGATATCGAATGCTCCTTAAATTCCTTAAAGATATCGTCAGCTTTGTTTGCAGCCATATAATTACCTAGAAACTTGCATCTTTGAGGATGCGATTGTTCTTCCTGTGCATCGCCTCCATCCTGCTATACGCCAATTTGTGCGTGCTACCCTCTATAAGCGTTTCTACTGCCACTTCTGCCTCCTTTATGCACTCGGATTTGCCTATGAAGCCCACAGTGCTCCCATATACGCTTATGTGCGCCGAGCTGACACTCTCTATGTACTTCTTCGCTTTGCCGTGTTCGCCTATTATGCGCGCTTTCACTTGCTCTATCCTCTTCTCGCTGTTGATAGATCTGCTTAAGTCTATGTATGAGAAGTAGTAGTCCTCTGAGGAAAGAAGGCATGCCGTTGATATGCCGAAGCCCCTACCGAAGGCCATGAGTATGTTCTTCGCAACGAATTCGGAATAGCCATCACCCTCTATCTTGACCGCGTTTTCCTTAGTATCTATATCAAGGTGGCATTTAGACGCCTTCTCTATCGCTTTGAGGTTCTTATCAGTATTGAGCTTTTTTATCCTATCTGCCGGTATATATATCTCCTGCATTAGCATCATCCAAATATATTTGTCATATCTAAATGTTCTTGAGCATCGTGTCTGCACTGATCGCCATCCAAACAATATTATGTATGTGTATGAAAATATATAAAAACCAAAATGCGAAACTGATATGCAGCAGGCGAAAGAAAATAATTGTATGGGTATACAAACGTATCGTCATGCGCATCGCATTAACGCCTAATTAATGATTGCATGGTGTGTGAAAAAGAATGCAAATACTTATACCTAATTATTATTGCAGCCACCCTAAGCACTATATTCTGGACAGCATATGGCGTTTACAACTATGCAGCGTTCGTATACACCTATAATGACATAGGCAGAGAAATACAGAGCTTTTACTTGCTGCTTTATCACCCATCCATAGTAAATGGGCTACAGTATCTTGTAATAAGCAATCATATAGCTCCTGATGAGGTGGTGTTTGTTGCGCCCATCATGTACCTATACTTTTCGCCTTATACATTATTTTTCATAGAGTCTTTCGTACTCTCATTTACTGCCGTACTTCTATTTGTTATCACGAAGCGCCTTACTGGCAGCAATCCTTTTGCATTCGTCCTGAGCCTGGCCTATCTATTGAATCCGGGGATGCAAGGGATGCTAATATTTGAATTTCATGAAGAATTTCTGATAATACCTCTGTTGCTTCTCGTATTCTACTACTATATGAAGATTAACAAGCGATTCTTTTACTTATCTCTAGTGTTATTATTGGCTGTCATGGATTCTGCGGTATTTCCTGCAATAGCACTAGGCATCGGGCTGTTATATTTCGAGATTATGCATAATAAGAATCTAAAGATAAGGCGTGAAAGGCTAACACTAGCGGCTGTAATCCTAGTGGCATCACTAGCTGCGCTACTTATATACTCGTCATATGCAGGTGTACTAGGAGGCGCGTACACCGACAGCTATGTTGGAATTACTACCAACCTAAAAGTATTGCCCTTTGACGGGGCGCCTATCGTCAATCTGCTAATAGGCCACAGTGCAAGTAACATAAGCGAATATTCGCACGAACTGGATACCATAGTATTTTATGCATCGCCTTTTGATGTGGCGACCATGGTTCTTATAATATTGGCTATAGCGTTTGGTGTTTTTGCCTTTGGTATGACGGCCCTTGCAGATCCTATACTACTCACAGTATTAATATTCCCCTGGCTGGTGCAGGAAGTCGCATTAAGGCACATAATATTCGGATCGCTTTTTTTGGAATATTATGCATACGTGATAGGTAATTCAATAATAGCCGCTATCTTGGGCTATACACTCATAGTGAAAACAGGCAGCAAATCCAAGCGCAGTATCATAAATAAGCTTAGACCTTTAGCACAGAGTGCTATAGTGCCATCTGTATTGCTATCTATTTGGGTTATATTCTTATTAGGTATACTAATTCGCGTTCCTATAATCCCAAGCGCAAGCAATCCATGTATTAACCAACTCAACTGGGTGATCGCTAGAGTACCAGATAACGCCTCATTAATGGCTATGAATTTTATAGCTGCGCATACGGCTAACCACACATATATAGAGGAGATACCAAGAAGTACTGCAGATACAATATATTTTAAGCCCGATTATGTTCTAGTAGATTTCAATAAATGCTTTCAGGAATTATATACAAACGGTGCACATACTCAATTATTCTACAATTATACTAACTATTTTGACCGATATGTTGTGAATGGGGGTTATCACATCGCAGTGCTGAATGGAACCGCAGAATTATGGGCATTAAATTCAAGCAGGTAAATACGTTAAATATAGCCCTTTTATTTATATCATCCTTTATAAATTCAAGCATTATAATGATAACAAGGCGAATTTGATGTTCATACGCGCATATATCATACTGTTTTCAATATTCTTTGGCGTCGTATCACTTATCTATTACCTATCAAATGCTAGAAGGTCGATAAATTACAGGGTGCGCGGCAACAATCATGCAGGCGGTGCAAATGATGTCACTATAGTAGTGCCTGTATACAATGAGAATCCCAGGCTTTTCGATAAATGCATATCATCAATAAGCAAGCAGGGAAGCCCATTCATAGTAGTTGGAGATTCTAGCTTAGAGCCATATAGGAGCATTACAAGAAGCCATGGAGGAAAATTTGTATACTCTAAAGTGCGCGGCGGCAAAAGGCGCGCATTATCGCTAGGCATGGAAAATGTTGCAACCAAGTATGTAATGTTCGTAGATAGTGATACCACCATACCGAAGCATGCAGTAGGGAGCATGCTCTCAAAGTTCGGCCCTAGCATCGGTGGCGTAGGGTCCAGTATATCAATACGCTTAAACAGCAACTGGATATCTTATGCGTCCGAATTTTTTGAGAAGCTAAAGGAGATAACATTTAGGGCTATGGCGAAGTCTGGGGTAGTGATGGTCCTGGACGGGAGGTGCTGCATGTACCGCACAGATTTGGTAAGCGGATTTATGAAGTCTGACGAGTACCGGAATTACAGCCTTCTCGGAATAAAGAGCGGCCTTTCAGACGACAGGCATATAACCAGCCATGTATTAAACCTCGGATATAAGGCAGTAATAGACTACAGTGTCGTAGTAAAGACAGAATCACAGAAGAGCCTCAAGATGTTCGTAAAGCAGATGGTAAGATGGACACGTGCAGGCTATATGTACTTTTTCGACGAATTCCTACACCTGCACTATATCAAGAAGGGCCCATTCTACGCGTTCGAAAT
Organism: Candidatus Micrarchaeia archaeon; assembly: GCA_049965155.1. Taxonomy (GTDB): domain Archaea; phylum Micrarchaeota; class Micrarchaeia; order Micrarchaeales; family Micrarchaeaceae; genus JAMCYB01. Next base: position 43,381 of record JBMFWP010000001.1, read on the forward strand.
GCTGTATATGTACGCGCTGCCTGTGGTAACAGTACTGCTTTTTGCATCCCGCATATACCTATACCTATTCCATGGGATAAATACTGAGGTATCACGCGACCTTCTGCTCGCATATAATGTAATAACGCTAAACTTTGCGCGCATCCACCTATTGATTATACTGTACTACCTCATACAGGTACTTGATCTTGTTGCAATTGCAATATTTGGCATTGCCCTGTTGAAGCGGGTGAAGAGAAAAAGGAAGAAGACCTTTGCGTACGGCGGCATAGCGATGCTCATAATACTTTTCGCAACGTTCTATGGCCTGCTCACGATATGGAAGCAAAATAGCTGGTTGACAAGGTAAGCAGCAAATCGCGCTTCCGCTATTCAACATTTTATCATGCATGTAGAAAGCTTTAAATATATAACTGCAACTAATATTCATGATTCAATCATGATTGTTTCATAATCCAATTATGTAAGAATCGCGTGTGATTCAGATGGGTCAGAAAAAGCCTATAGAAAAGGAGCTTCTGAAGATCAAGGAAGAGATCCAGAAGATTGCCGATGCTAGGGCCCACGATATAGAGCAGCTTAAGGAAAAGAGCAAGGACGAAGAGAACAGCTCAAACATGCTGCTGCTGCTTAAATACATGATGGATGAGAATAAGAAGACTACGATGCTACTCAAGAACATATCAGACAATATATCTGCGCTTACTACGGATGCCGAGCAGGGCCAGGAGGTTCCCGCAGAGCAGGCATACATGCCTGGAATGCAGCAGCCCGCTAGATACGAGGAAATACCTCTGTCCGGGCTGGATTCTAAGATAATAGAATATGTCCAAGTTAAAGGCATGGCATGCGCAGACGACATAAAGGCCCTCATGTCCTACAAGGGCAGAAATGCAGCCTCTTCCAGGCTCAATAGCCTATACAAGCGCGGTATCCTGCAAAGGTATCAGCTAGGGCATAAGGTGTATTACAAATATGATGCTGGCAAGACGACCACAACACTAATTATTTCACCCCCACATTAGATAGGGCTCGGGAGTCCGGGCTCTATTCTAATTCTTCCTTTTTCTTTTTTTGCACATAAGCAATAAATATATTCAATACTCTCATACACGTGATTCCTATGAACAATAAAGACGTCGAATTATCGAAGGTGCTTTCAGCGTTGCCGTATTCTTTCGCGCAGACCGCGAGCATAAAGAACATTCGCGAAAGGTTTGGCGAGTACGAGGACAAGATCGTATCCGTAGCGGGGCGCATATCCGGCATGAGGAAGGCAGGCAAGCTCGTATTCCTTGACGTAATGAACTCTACCGGCAAGATACAGGGCTATTTCGATTACGGCAAGCTCGGCGAGGAGAAGTTCTCCGAGGTAAAGAGCTATAACGTCGGCGATTATGTGGGGATAACAGGCAACGTGTTCAAGACCAATCCGGGCGAGATAAGCATAAATGTGAGTGAATACTTTTTGCTCGCAAAGGCGCTGCGCACCCTTCCGGACAAGTGGAAGGGTCTTCAGGACGTAGAGACCAGGTACAGGAAGAGGTACTTGGATCTTATAGTCAATGATGAATCCAGGGATGTGGCGCTAAAGCGGTCATTGATAACTAAGCTCATACGGGAGTATATGGACAGCAAGGGCTTCATGGAGTTCGAAACTCCTGTTATACAACCGCTTTACGGGGGCGCAGACGCAGAGCCGTTCAAGACATATACTAACACGATAAAGGAGGAGGACTACCTGAGGATATCTAACGAGCTGTACCTGAAAAGGCTTATCATAGGCGGGCTTGACAAAGTATACGAGATATACAAGGCCTTCAGGAACGAGGATTTTGATTCTACGCATAGCCCGGAGTTCACCATGATGGAAGCCTATGAGGCTTATACGGATTACGAAGGGATGATGAAGCTCAACGAAGGGCTTTTTGAATTCCTAGCGAAGAAGCTCTACGACCACGAGTTCATAGAATACCAGGGCAAGAAGATCAGCTTCAAGGCGCCATTCAGGCGCATAGGATACATAGACAGCTTGAACGAGAAGCTCGGCCTTGATGTGATGTCGCTTACTGACGAGGAACTGCTCAAGCTTGCAGAGAGCAAAGGGATAAAGTTCGAGAAGGGCAAAAGATTCAGGGCTCACGCTTACGACAAGCTGTTGGAGCTCCTGGTCCAGCCAGAATGCGAGCAGCCGACTTTCATAACCGACTTTCCCAGAGAGACTTCGCCGCTATCGAGGCCCAAGCGCGGCAACCCCAAGTTAGCCGAGAGGTTTGAGCTTTACATAAACGGCGTGGAGATATCAAACGCATTTTCGGAGCTGAACAATCCAATAATACAGCGCGAGAATTTCGCTGCAGAGGAAGAAAAAGCAAAGATGGGTGACAAAGAAGCCGAACCGCTAGACATGGATTTCGTAGAAGCCATGGAATACGGCATGCCTCCAACTGGAGGTATAGGGATAGGGATAGACAGACTTGTAATGCTGCTCACGAACCAGAAATCGATAAAGGAAGTAATCCTCTTCCCAATAGAAAAGAGGGAAAAGGCTGATTAGTGCCCTCCGCAGCCGCAGCTGCCGCCGCATCCGCATCCAGATTCGCTGCTTGCAGCTTCCTCGCCACACTCGCACTTTTCGCCAGCCTTGCCGCACACTGGGCACACGTTCATCTCTTCATCCTTTAGCTCGTTTACCATAAAATCACGATACCTATTTGACCTGCAACAAATAAAAAGCATAGCTATACAAAAATATACTGCAACGGATAAGATAGATTTGCAGGGAGAGAGATTTGAACTCTCGAACCCCTAAGGGAGCGGGCCCTGAACCCGTCGCATTTGACCAGGCTTTGCTATCCCTGCATACTGTGTAAAATGTTATTGCTATCCTACTTATTTATACTTTTCTGGTTCTTGATGCGGATACATACTATAATTGCACATCTAAAAACAATTAATAAGTTGTGTTGTAAAAAGTACCTGATGTGATGCCCGACAAGAAGATAAGCGTAAAGGTCGCAACTGCAGTAGGCCTAGGTGCGATAATAGGCGCAGGCATATTCGTGTTGAGTGGCACAGCCATCGCACTGGCAGGCCCCGAAGCGCTTGTCGCGTTCGTGCTAGTTGGCGTATTGGCGATAATCATAGCTTTCGAGTACGGCGAGTTGGGGACTATAATGCCCCATGCGAAGGGTGCTTCCTTCTCCTACGTCTATGAGGCGTTCGGCAGCGAGCTTGGGTTCATAACCGGCATACTGCTATACTTCAGCTTCGCCACAGCAATATCTGCCATAGCCCTCGGCTTCGGGTCGTACCTCGGCCAGGTGGTGGGGCTGCATAGCATGCCCTATCAGTACGCGTTTGCTATGGCGCTGATACTGGTGCTATCCGTAGTGAACATATTCGGAATAAAAAAGGCAGCCAAGGCAGATTTCTGGATAGTGCTGTTCAAGCTGGGCATACTGTGTATATTCATAATAGCTGCAATGTTCATAGCGTTCTACTCGCATGCCTTCCACTATTCGAACTTCGCTGCAATACCATCCAAGGACACCATCGCAGCAATATTCGCGGCGAGCATAGCCGTGTTCTTCGCGTATTCGGGCTTTCAGTCAATATCTACATTTACATCCGATGTTGAAGGCGGCGGCAGGGGTGCAGCCAAAGCGATAATGCTGTCTGTAATAGTGAGCATGGTGTTCTACATACTGATAGTGGTTGCTCTCATGGCTATGGTGCCTGCGTCGAAATACACCATCAATGCCGACCCTCTCGCTTTCGCGCTGAATTATGTGCACGCTCCGTACTCGCTTTCCCTGATAGTTGACATAGGAGCATTGATAGCCACTACCTCAGCTACACTGGCGATGATATTGAGCTCTTCGAGGATACTCTACCAGATTGGCGATGCGCACTTATTGCCCAGATTCACCAGGAAGTATGACAAGAAGAGGGACGTTGCAGTCAACGGTGTGATAATATCTGCAGTGATAGGCGTCATCATGCTTTTCTCGGGCAACATATACATAATAGCCGCAATTAGCAATTTCGGACTGCTTTTCTCGTACCTGATAAGCGCCTTTGCCATAATGCATTTCAGGCGCCAGAAGAGCATACAGGCAAGCTTCCGCACGCCCCTGTATCCATACTTGACAATAATTAGCGTAGTGCTGCTGCTCCTGTTCATTGCAGGCATGCCCAAGGAGGCCCTAGAAATAGGGGTGGTGCTGATACTGTCTCTGATAGTGATTTATTATTTCTTGCGCGAGTTAAAGAACAAGAAAGTTGTCAGGATAAAGCTATTCAGGTAGCGCATAGCATGATAATCGGAATAATAGGAGCGCCAAACAAGGGCAAGAGCACTCTCTTCTCCTCGCTTACGCTCAACGATGTTGGGATAGCGGATTACCCGTTCACTACGATAGACCCGAATATGGGCGTCGCATACGTGAAGGTTCCCTGTGCAGAAAAGCTGATAGGCGCGAAGTGCAATGCTAGGAGTGGCAGCTGCTTAAACGGCGTCAGGAGCATACCAATAAATGTAATTGACGTGGCGGGCTTAGTCAAGGATGCGCATTCAGGCAAAGGCATGGGCAATAAGTTCCTGAATGACCTGGCTGGCGCCGATGCCCTGATAATCGTAGTCGATGCCAGCGGCGGCACGGATCAGAATGGCAATCCATGCGAAGGGTGCGATCCATCTGAAGACATAAAGATGGTGCTGAGCGAGTTGCACGCCTGGCTATACGACATAATCAAGAAGCACATGAATGCGGTATCAAAGGCAGACGACGGAATCGAGGCGCTGTATAATATCCTCGCAGGCCTAAAGATCAGCAGGGAATACATAGACGAAGCTGCGAAAGAGTGCTTCCTTTCAACGAACAAGATAAATTGGTCGGATGATGACATAATGGCGTTTTCGACAGCGCTGCTGAAGAAGTCCAAACCCATAGCCATAGCCGCAAACAAGATGGATAAGGCCGGCGCCAAGGAGAATCTGGCGCGCCTGAAGTCGGAATATGGTGAGAATGATGTTATAGGTTGCTCGGCAGCCATAGAGCTCGCCCTAGAAAAGGCGGCCAAGGCTGGAGTGATATCATATGATGGGGGGGATTCATTCACATTGGCCAAGGAGGGCATCAAGAAAGAGCAAATGGATGCGCTTGATTACATATCAAGGTTTCTGAAGGCAAACGGCGGGTCGGGCGTGCAGCGCCTGCTCAACACGATAGTTTTTGATCTGCTCAACCTGATTGTCGTATACCCTGTGGAAGACGAGAATAAGTACACTGACCATAATGGCAACATACTGCCTGATGCCATACTGATGGAGAACGGGTCGACGGCCTTGGACCTGGCGAGGGCGATACACACTGATATAGCAAAGAATATGCTCTATGCAATAGATGCTCTCAAGAAGGTCAGGGTGGCGAAAGATTACAAGTTGAAGAACAACGACATAATAAAGATAGTCAGTTCAGCCAGGAAATAGCCCTAGCAAGGACTATCATTTCATCCTCCTTGCTGCTGACATTGCAGAGAATGTTGGCACCAGTATTATAAGTATCGAAATAGGGAGGGCCAGCAGATACATGAAGAAATCATGCAGTGTGATGCTTATTATGGCTGTATTCACGGAATAATGGATCACCAGGAACACTATGAATATGCCTATGGCGTATATAAGCGCAGTATAAGCAGCATTCAGCAGTCCTATTGTCACGGCGCTATGCGTCCTGTTTTCGACCATGCCGACCCTCTCACCTATCCATAGTGCTACTATCAGTGGGAAGATTATCGCCCCAGGCAGATATAGTATGCCCTTGGATATGTCTTCCAACGCGGTGCTGAGCGAAACCATGCCAATGTCTGGCAGAA
>JBMFWP010000001.1:49359-58661 GCA_049965155.1 Candidatus Micrarchaeia archaeon
CTATATATACTCGCTACTTGCAGTCACACCGTAATTTTCTGCATTGAAGGAACGTTAGAGAAGCATTATTAAGTGTGGTGTAAAGCAAGCCTATGTCATTTATTGGTGGGACATAAGCCACCACAATGTGTATTAATATAAAGGTATAAATAAATTGGTTGTAATAATGCTATCAATAAGAGCATCTTCGATAAGGACATAATAAACTTTCAGGTCCGTTCGAGCCCACATCATTTACTAGTGGGGAGATATCACCATTATATTAAATAGCATATGTAAAATGCACCAAAGGGAAATAATATGGCAACATTATACACCCCGCAATCGCAAGCAGGAATTATGAGCTTCTACGACGCTCCATCTAAAGGTCCGAAGGTCGGCCCTAAAGTGGTCCTAATAGCGATAGTAGTGTTTGCGATAATACTAATCATAGTCAACCACTTTGCTGCAGTATGATGCATGCAGTTAGGTATGTCCGTCCTTTAAGCGCTATATTCAAGCAGCTTTGAATATATCTCTCCTTACCTCAGTAACATCCCCACTTTCTGCCAAAAGGTACAATATAGTCCTGGCTGCATCCTCTTCTAGCCCTACCCCATTCGCTATAGTTGCTATATCAGCACTCTTCTTCTCAATGAGCCTAAGTATGGCAGGTGCATTCTGGGTAACGAAGCCCTTCAGCGCTACATAGAACTTCTTATTGAAGGCACGCGTTCCTACAACTAGCCCCATCCTTATGCTCTCCTCAAGTGCAGTCGACAGCCCGGCAGCCTCAGCTTCGTTAGAAAGCACTATATACCCTTTAGCCTCAAGAAGATCAGCATACATATTCTGCTCCTTGAGCTTCGATACCCAGGTCTTTTCGACTGTTTTTTCTACTGGTTTCTCCTGCTTCGATTCCCCTGTACTCACCTTCTCTTCGCGCTTGCCGTAAAGGAACATGTCATATACACTTTTGGTTATGCTGTACCTTGCCGCGTCCTCCTTCTTGAACAGCGATACTGCTTTTTTTGAGATTAAGCTCTGCAGCGCCTTCTTTTCGTCGTTGCTTAGCATGCCTAATACCTTTGCTTCGGTCCTATCTTTGTATTTTATAGTATCAAGCTTCTTCAGCAATGCAAGCTCGGGGGCTGTGAGATCTATTCCCACTACATCATTGGGATAACCTTGGGCCTGCCTGCTTGCCTGCGAGTTTCCTGGCTTGAAGTTGGTTATTGCTTTCACGACGTCGCTCTTCTTGGCGAACAGGAAATATGCATCGGAGTACTTGAAGAAGTCGACCTCATCGCCCTCCTTTATGCTAAGCGCAGTTATGACTTCGTAAGGTATGCTGACAACGAGCTTATTGCCCTGCTTATATATCTTCGAGATTCAAACACCGCTAAGTCTTTTAATATTATTAAAGAATTAATACTATGCAAAGTTTAAAAGAGTTTACAATATACACGCACAAGTACCTTAGCAAGAGGCGTGCATACGCCCTGCTTGCAAATGCCGAGGCATTGGGATTCGAGGAGAATATAATGACCGAGAACGCCGGCTCAGCTATGGCGGAATACCTCATGCGAAGCAGGAAGGGCGACAATTTTCTAATACTCTGTGGTATCGGCGGAAAGGGTGCAGTAGGGATGGCGCTGGCAAGGCACCTCTACAACTACGCCAACGTGAGGGTTGCAATAATTGGCAGCATATCGGAGATGCACAGGAAGGCTGCCCTGTTCAATCATAAGATACTATCAGACATGATGGATATAGACTTGATAGGTGAAGGCAACATCAACGCACTCAAGAAATACCTGTCGAAGAGCGACACTGTCATTGACGCCATGATAGGCATAGGGCTCAGGGGAAGGCTCACGGGGCTGGTTCGCGACACTATAAAGATGGTCAACGAAGCCAAGAAGGACGTGATATCAATAGATATACCCTCGGGTGTGGATCCTGATACCGGCACAATGAACGTGATACACATAAAGCCCATGGCGATATTGGCATTGCATAAGATAAAGAAGGGCATAGCAAAGAACAGCGCGATGCAGGGCATAAACACTATAGACATAGGCGTACCAATATCGGCGGAGATATTGTCAGGGCCGGGAGACGTGGCTCTCGCCACGGAACCTACATACCTCTATGCGAACAAGTATTCTCGCGGCAGTGTGCTAGTAATAGGGGGCAGCAAGGACTACCATGGCGCACCGGTCCTCGCAGCGCGCGCAGCCGATACAGCTATGGCTGCGCTGAGGTCTGGCTCGGGCTATGTGACCGTTGCGGTGCCTAAGCAGATAGAAATGCTTGCAAGGCAGCAATCCCCTGGCATAATTGTGAAAGGCTTTGAAGAGTCCCCCGAGCTGGAGGGCGTCACGGAAATAATACACAGCACAAAACACACCGCAATGGTGCTCGGCCCAGGCATAGCCAGCCTTAAATACTCATACAAGAAGCTCATGGCGATAATAAAATATGAAAGGGAGCTGGGAAACCGTATGGTCATAGATGCAGGGGCAATGAGGGCGCTGACGAAATACCAGAACCTGATACGCAACGACATGATACTGACCCCGCACTACGGCGAATATAAATCCATATCTGGGACAGATCTATCTAAGGAGACCTTGCATAACAAAGTGATGTCCGCGCTGGATTTTGCCAAGAGATACAACTGCGTGCTCGTGCTCAAAGGTAACGAGACCATAATAACCAACGGCGATCTCCTGAAGATAAACATAGCAAAGACGCCTGCCTTGGCGACGATGGGTACAGGAGATGTGCTATCAGGCATGATAGGCTCGTATGCCGCCACGCATGCTGACAGTTTTGAAAGTGCAGTTGCTGCGGTATATGCGCATTCAGCAATCGGCGATGCGCTATATGCTGAAAAGGGCAGCCATATAATAGCCCAGGACATAATAGATTACATGCCTTCGGAGCTCAAGAGATATGATACCATAAAAGTGTGAGTCAATGCCATTAGATTACATTGCCGTAAAGGAAAGCATCGCAAGCTCGCTGCGCGATTCTATAAAAGGGAATGCCGTTTCCGACCAGGAGCTTGACAACAGCATAGGTATGTCTAAGAGTTTCGGCGACATATCATGTTCAATAGCGCTGAGCATAGGCAAGCGACAGGGCAGGAACCCTGAAGACGTAGCCAACTCAATAATAACTGCAATGAAAAAGCCGCAATATGTCCGTTCTATTGAGCAAAAAGGAGGCTTCATAAACTTCACCTTGGACAGAAGCAGCGTTGCAAAAGATGTGATATCTGGTATACTGGCTGTGGGGGATAAATGCCTGAAATCGGATATAGCTAAGAGCGACAGAGCTATAATTGAATACCCCAGTGTCAACCCTGCGCACCCATGGCATATAGGGCACCTGAGGAGCGCACTGCTTGGCGATACTATAGCAAACATACACGATAACTGTGGCGCATATGTTGAGAGGGAGGACTATATAGATGATCTCGGCCTGCAAGCCACACAGGCGGTATGGGGCTATATGCACCCAGAGATAATAGACACAGCAAAGAAGCAGGATGGCAAATTTGACCACTGGCTCGGCAACATCTATGTCGAGGTGAACGCCAAGGCCAAGGATGAAATGGTAAGCAAGATGATAAATGATGCCGTTGTAAAGATAGAAGACAGCACCACTGAGGAAGCCAAGATTGCGAGGGAGGTTACTGGCAAATGCGTTGAAGCATATTATCTAACATCTTTCGATTATGGCATATACCATGATGTGCTTATACGGGAATCAGACATAGTCCGTGAACACCTGCTTGATAAAGCCATTGCCGTGCTGCGCGATAAGCAGGTAATAAGCGAAGGCACGGGCAAGTATGAGAACTGTACAGTAATCGATTTTACTGGTATGGGGGGCTTGCCGAAGGAGATCTCCAATGCGAAGGAGAAAGTAAAAGTGCTGGTAAGGAGCAACGGCGTGCCCACTTACGTTGCAAAGGATATAGCGTTCCACATGTGGAAGTTCGGCCTGTTGGGGAATCCGTTCAGGTATTCAGTGTTTGCTATGCAGCCTAACGGCAAGGCTCTATACATAACATCACAGCAAGGTGACAGCAAGGACTTCGGCAACATGAACAAGGCTATAAATACCATCGACGCGAGGCAGAGCAACGAGCAGGCTGCGGTAAAATTCTCCATAATGAGGATAGAAGGCAGCAAGGGCAAGAGCCTCATGCATGTGGCATACGGCGTGGTGGATCTTGAGACCGGCCACCTTGCGGGCAGGAAAGGAACATGGATAGGGTTCACTGCCGACGAGCTACTTGAAGAAAGCAAGAAGAAGGCAGCTGCGCTTATGAGCGACAGGCTTGTAAAAGACAAAGATGAGCAGGAGTACATAATAAAGAATATAGCACTATCAGGCATAAAATTCGAGTTCCTCAAAATATCTCCAGAAAAGCGCATAATATTCTCATGGTCAAGAGCGCTGAATTTCGAGGGCAACTCGGGCCCGTACTGCCAGTACATGCATGCACGCGCCTCAAGGCTGATAGAAGATTCGAAGCTGGAGCGGCTCCAGGCATCTGATGTTGATTTCAGCGTATTGACCAGCGAGCAGGAATTCAACCTTGTCAAGCAGCTTATGATGGGCAAGTACGTGCTAGAGAAGTCATACCGCGAACTGCGCCCCAATGTGCTCACAGACTATGCAAATGATCTTGCTCAAGCATTCAGCAAATTCTACGAAAGCTCGCCAATACTTAAGGCTGAAGAAAATACACGCAATGCACGACTGCTCTTAGTAATGGCTTTCAAAGATATGATAGGCGGGGTCCTAAGGGTCCTTGGCATAACGCCGTTAGAGAGGATGTGATTGGCTAAAGGCTATTGACGGAAACAAATAAAAACACTCAATTGCAATAACACTAAGTAATAATGGTGGGCCTGTAGCTCAGCTTGGATAGAGCGGCATCCTCCTAAGATGAAGGTCGTGGGTTCAAATTTGCCCCTTTAAAGGGCGGTGAAAATCCCACCAGGCCCGCCTTAAAAAGGTGAAATCAGTGGCGAATAATATACGCGGAGCATCGAGAAAGGTCAGTAAGGGACCCAGAGGCGAGCCTGTGTTCATAGTGAAAAGGGCTTCGCGCATGGGCGGATTGGACTATCTGCACATAACTTTGATAGCGCTTGTGATACTGCTCATCATAGTTGCATTCGCACTGTCGGTGTTCAAGCAGGGTGTGGTGCTGGAGAACTGCCCATACGGCATAGTGAACAACACGTGTGCTTCAGCACCTTTGCAGAATGCAACTGTGCAAGCTAATGTTATAGCTGCTGCAGGCAGGGTGCTTGCAGGCTACCAGAACTTCAGCTCTGCCCTGTCAATACTGCCATACTATTCGCTTATGAACGAATCCCATGCCTACTATATACAGGCGAACGGTACGTGGCTCGTAACTATCCCATACATCGACCCGTTTGAGAACAATACAGAATACAATACATCAATCATTCTGTACAAGAACTTGAGCCTTGATAATATCTTCCTGTCTACTGTAAAGCCTAACGTCTCAAGCAATTACTCTACAGTGTCATTCGGCACCGTGGACCTGACCAACAAGTACATGTGCAATTACTCCACGCCGATACCTGTGTACCTCATCACTGACCCGTACGCGCCTGGGACCATAGCTGCAATAAAGGAGGCCATGAATGCATCCTCTCAATATTCCAGCAAGATAGGCATGAACTATTATTTCATATTCTCAGATTATTCGATAAGCTTGTACAAGCAGTATGGGGTAGCTGCGACGCAGCGCCTCGGTGACTACCTCGTGTGCGCATCCCACCAGCCGCAGTTCAAGCAGTTCATAGACAACTTGAGCACCGTAGATACGTCCATTCCGCAGCCCAGCAGCGTGCTGTACAGCGTAGTGCAGGCATCAGGCATCAACACGACGAGCTTCGACAACTGCCTCGCCAATGTATCTGAGCCTCTTGACGCGCAGGCGCAGTTCGCGTCATTGTACAACATAAACGTGCTGCCGACATTCATAGTCAACTGCAAGTACCAAACATTGCCGGAGACGCTTGATTCTGCAATAAACTACACTCTCAGTAAAATAAACAAGACGAAGTAGGTGTATCGGTGCATATGATAGTCGGGATAGATCCTGGAAAGACCATTGCAGTAGCATGCATAGGCCTTGACGGTCAATTTCTCGGCTGCGCCCATAAGAAATTTGCCGACGATGGATGGGTTGTAGGCACTATAGAAAAGCTTGGCACCCCGTCGATAATAGCTACGGATAAAAAGAGGATCGGTGAGGAGATTAGAAAGATAAACGCCATATTCAGCGCGAGGATCTTCGCCCCGGAAAAGGACCTGACAGTCGAAGAAAAGCGGCTCCTGGCAAAGGGTGCTAACCTCTATAACCAGCACGAGCTCGATGCATATGCCGCAGCAGTGAAGGCTTATAACGCCTATTCCAGCAAGCTCAAGCAGGCAGAGCATAAGAGCCGCGCCGCTGGCATCAGCAGCACAGATTCGATAAAAGCTAAGGTAATAGCTAAATACTCAATAAGCGAAGCGATGCTAAACAAAAGATCTAACAGGAGATGAACCGGTGACCAGATGCCGCAGCAGAGAATAAAAAGCGTAGCCAAGAAACCACGCTTCAAGTACAAGACCAAGGAGATACAATACAGGGTGAATTCGCTCCCGATAAAGGCGCTGCTATATGCCCTCACATATACCCTTTCGAAGGCAGGCGAGGGCACTGAAACTGATACATACATAGGCAAGGCGAAGAGGTCCGCAAGGGTTCTCGGCAACGTACTTTCGACGCTAAAAGAGGGCAAGGGCGTCGGTCCGAGCGACCTATATTACATAATATCCGCAGCTACATCGTCGTATGTAGGCCTCTGCCAGAATCTCGACGCCAAAGTTAAAGAGGCTATAATCGCCGAGTATGACAGCCCCAAAAAGCGGTGGAAAAGGTCGGAAAAATCAGCCAACCTCATGACAATGCCAATCATAATGCAGGAACGCAAAGAGCCAATGAACAAAACAGTATCAAGCATAAAGATTGGTCTGTACAAAAAGCCCTTCGACTTCTTATACTCATGCATGGAAGCTTCAAAGAGGCTCGAAGTGATGCAGAGATCAATAGCAATCAAGAACATGGATGCTGAGGATTTCTCTACTCTGAGCAAATCAATATATAACGTGGGCAAGAAGATGCAGGAAATAGAGCGCGGCATAATCAAGCCTGATGAAGATGAGCTGGTAAAGGAAGAGGTTCTTGAAAGGCTTAGCAGGTTCACAGGCAATTCCGGTATGCATCCTCTGGGCTACATAGAATGGAAGCTCGACGAGGACTCCCTAAACGCCAGGACAGCAAAAAGAATAATAAGGCTTTAATCCAAATATGCACATGGGTCAGCGCAGGAAAGCGCGGCCGTAAGTGCTCTGATCGTCTAGCCCGGTCAAGGACGCGGCCCTCTCAAGGCCGAAACTCGGGTTCAAATCCCGACCAGAGCATATACAATGACCATCAACCTGTGGTGTGTGCAGCGTCATCGATTCACCGTGTTTCCATTATCCTGTATATCCTTACCGTTTGCGGCACCATATAGCCGTAATACGCCTTTTTTTCGGAATAGTTCCAGACCTCATCTAGCGTGCAGTTGCTTCCTGCCCATTCACTTATTACATTGCCAGTGCTGTCAGTCTTGTTTGCTATATACACTGGCAAGAATGCCATAAGGTATGTGTGTGCAGGTATCGTACTAGGGCATGTATACACCGTAATGTTATTGGGAATAGCGGCACGGGTATCAAGGAAATCCTCATATCTGCTATAGTTGCTTAAGAACCGCATATCAAAGAAGGTAACCAGCCTAAACCCAACAGAGGTATTCAAGTATACCGTAACATTGCTGCCGCCAGCCAGATCTAGCAGCTCGGCATTGGCGCTGCTGAAGAGGCCTCTTGTCTCTTGTATACCTGATGCGTATGCATGGTAGCCCCAATATATTGGCATGTTCATAGCCACTAGCAACAATATCAGGGATATTAGCAGAAGCAGCGCCATATTCTTTGCATGCTTCAGATGCTTATCGTAGGCTCTGTAAACCGATACTATGAAATAGCCCGAGAGCACTGACAACGGCGCCACGATTGCGCTGAATAGCCTAGTCACTGTGGGGACAGTTATAAATCTAGTCGTCGACGCTGGGCCAAAAAACAGGTATAAGAATACTATCCACGTTACCAAGCTCAGAAACGATACCTCGGTACTGCGTTTCCTTATCCCTATTGCGGTGCCTATGAGTGCGAATATGTACACCAGCCCAAGCGGCACAATGTCAGGATTGAAAGTTTTCGCGGAAAGCAAGAACGTATCCGGGTTTAGCAATGCTGCAATAGTTGCTATCTTGCTTATTCCCGTAGGCGCCGCGGCGCCGCCATAATTTTCTATGCTGAAGAAAGGATTGTTGACCAATACGTAGAAAACCGAGAAGTATATCAATAGGCCTACAATAAGGCCTGCAGCTGAATACGCAATAAATCTTCGATTTATGATCCTATTGTATGCTGTTCTGCGTTTAACGCGTATACGAGGATATGCGTATAGCGCGAGAGTAGAAACCGCCACTGCAAACACTATGAGAAAACCCTCCGTCTTAAGGTATATTGCAAATGAGGTTGCAAGCCCAATCGCGAATGGCAGATATATGCCTACGCTGCGCTTCGACTTTGCTGTATCAGTATACCTGAAGAACAGATATAGTATGAGTGCTAATCCCATTCCCAAGGCTACATCTGGGTTTACCCTAGTGGCATGTGCGGCAAAAAATGGCGTTATGGCAGCAATGAACGCCGCTATCAAGCCTAACGCATAGCCGTCCATGTGCTTGCCTATTAAGAATACTAGGCATACAGTCACGAGGAAGTATGCAAAGTTAGGCAAAATAGCCTGCACGCTTCCATAGCCTAAGATTTTGAACGACAGCCCCAAAACTATCGTCTTGAAGAATGCAAAAGAAAACTTGGACAGGATGAAGGCGCCGTTGCCCTGCGCCAACAAATGCGCTGCGTCGATATACCAGGCATCATCATACATGTAATTGGGTCCAGAATAAAGCAGTATAGCCAATGCAGACCCCAAGACCAATATTGCCAGAAGCAGTAGGTAATAAACACTGCCTCCGATGCGCCTTCTTCTTGCGTCAATGCTATGTTTAGGCGTGGCATCCTCCCACGGCTGAAGCCGTGGGCTTCCAGGGTGGTTATGAGCGATTGTCATGATGCCACCCGTATAGTTCCTG
>JBMFWP010000002.1:0-52257 GCA_049965155.1 Candidatus Micrarchaeia archaeon
CGAGCAGCTGTATCGTGCTTGCAGGCATTGTCGCCATCTTCTCCATTGATCCGGCTTTGCTAAGCATCTCAGCCATTATCTTATCGTCGGTAAGGTATACCGAATTTGGCATCAGAGCCGTAGCGGTTGCCTTTATATAATCAGATAGCCTGTCCAATGTGTCCTGCGTAAGCCTGAGGTACTCGGAGAATGATGATATCGCCTTTGATTCTTCCTCACTAGGGTTTCTCCCGGAGCTGTTCTTGACCTTTTCGAACGCTTCTCTAGCGCTCTCTTCATCTCCCAACGCCTTGCCGAGCCTGTCCTCGCTCATGTCGTGATCAGCCAGCATCTTTACAAGCTCCACCAGGCTCGAAGGGTTAGTTATCTTTATCTCAGGCACATATAGGCCGAACCACTCGCTCAGCCTTTCGAACACAAGGTTGTAGCCCTTTGACATGTCGAGGTAAGCGTTTATTGCCTGCATCAGGGCGAACTCCTCGTTGGAGTACTTCTCCTTTATCTGTCCTTTCACCTGGTTTAGCAGCGTGCTGTGCAGGTCCGTGCCCGCTTCACCATCATGGCTTGCGCCAGCTTCAGAATCTTCCAATATAACACCGCATCGAAATGCAACAAGACTTATTGACATCTAACTTATAAATATGTTAGGTAAAACGTTGTGCAGGAACCCTTGCATTGGTATATGCTGTAGGCCCACTAAGCTTTCTGCTTCTGTGTATCGTGCTTTTTTTCCTTTGCCTCCTTCTTGTTGAACTTCCTCTTCATCTGCACGTCGTTCTTGAAGCATCTGCTCGAGCAATAGTACTTTATCAGGCCCGTGTTGTAGACGAACATAGTGCCTGTGCCTTTCTTTATCTCAGCAGAACAGTATGCACACTTCATTATAGCACCATCACTTCACGCGTATTTCCCTTGCTTCTCTGTTTGTATCGGGCAGCCTTACTTTATCCCCTATCTTCACCGGGCCGAGCATATTCCTTCTTATGATTCTATCCTTGTCCCTCCCTTCGAGTATCTTGCAGCTCACCGAGTATATCTCGCCGTAAATGCCTGTCTTTCTTGCCCGCACAACATCTACTATCTCGGCTAGATAGCCTGAGAAATTCATCGATGGTGGGGGTTGTTGCTGGTCTGCCATATTGCATCATCATTTACTTTTGCTGCTTTCCTGTCACAAGTGATATAACCTCCTTTATCGCGCTGTCGGCATTGCCCCTGCCTTCCACTGCGACTGCTGCGCAAGGGGTGTTGAGGCCTATGCTCTTGCCTAAGTCCGCCTTCTTTGGCACGTAGCTGTACGCTATGCCCTTCTGCTCGCACAAGCCTGGCAGGTGCATAACCACTTCTTCAGGCTCTATGTCCTCTGCTATAACAACAAATGTGGCAAGGCCGCGTTCAACGCTCTTCGTTACCTCATTAACACCTTTCTTTATCGTCCCTGACTGCTTAGCTAGCTGCAATGCCTCGTAGGTCTTTGAAGCCGCTTCCTCTACCACTTCGAATTTCACGTATGATTTTGCCATAATGTTCACCGTCGGTTTTTACGTCATCCAGTAAATACAAATAACGAGCCGTAATTATAGTTCTATCAAAAACATATATAAAGCTAATGCAATCCCGATTAACGGAAGCAAGCTCAGTCGAGGAACTGCTCTGGCGTCGGCGGCTCAACCGGCAACCCCTTCCTCGTCCTTATGTCCCTCACTACTTTCGGCTGAAGGTCCTTCGGCAGCTTCTCGTAACCTGCGAACTCCTCATACCATATCGCCCTTCCTTGAGTCAGGCTCCGGAGATCGTTAGAGAATCCCTTTATTACTTCAGCGAAAGGCATCTTTGCGTGCACGGTCACGAGCTCCCTGTCCTGCTCTATGTCCAGTATCTGCCCGCGCTTGCCCTGCAGGAACGAAACCACATCGGATAGCGTGTCCTGTGGTATGTTTATCATGAACTTTTGCTTCGGCTCGAGGAGCACAACCCCGGAAGTCAGCATTGCTGCATATATTGCGTTCCTTACTGCAGGTATTATCTGTGCTGGCCCTCTGTGCACTGGGTCCTCATGTATGGTTGCATCTATGATATTGACCATCACTCCAGCGCACTTCTCCCTAGCCAGTGGACCATCTCTGACTGCGTTGTTGAACGCCTCTATCGCGAGCTCCATCACTTCATTGAGGTACTGCACCCCGTGGGTAGCGTCTACAAAAAGGTTGTGGTTGTTTATCTGTACCACGTTCTTTGCAGTCTGCCTGTCCAGGCCAGCTTTTATCATAAGGTCTATCACGGTCTGCCCCTTCGGCTTGCCGTTCTTTATCCCCTCCTCTTCCAGTGCATCCTGCACCGCCTGTGGCACAGGCCCTACTGTTATGTAGAACTTCGAATGCTTGTTGGGCGATTTTCCTATCACAGGCCCAGCGTCCTTCTCTATGGTCTCGGTATAGACCACGATTGGCTCGCTCGTTATTATTGGAATCTTGAAGTCATCCTTGAGCCTTGTCTCCTTTATCTCCAGGTGCAGCTCTCCCATACCACTTATAAGGTGCTCCCCTGTTTCTTGGTTTATCTCGACAACCATTGTAGGATCTTCCTTCTGCATTATCCTTAGTGCTTCTATAAGCTTCGTAGTGTCCTTAGGGTCCTTTGGCTCTATCGCCTTGGTCACTACCGGCTTCGAGTAGTGCACAATCTGCTCGAACGGCTCGAGGTCGCCCTCGCTCAACGTATCTCCTACGGTGGGGTCGCTAAGGCCTACCAATGCTGCTATGTTCCCTGCTGGAACGTCATCAACTATAATTTTGTCAGGCCCCATGTAGAGTGCAACTTGCTGTACGCGCTGCTTCTCTATCTTGCCCGACATCTTGAGCTCTATGCCCTTTCTTACTGTCCCCGAAAAGACTCTGCATATCGCAACTTCGCCGCTGTGCGGGTCGTACATTATCTTTATTATGACAGCATTTACACGCGCCTTAGCATCCGTCGCTAGCATCGCCTTGCCATCTTCGCTGTCAAGATTGCCGTGCCATATCTGTGGCAGCCTATACCTCTGCGCCTCCTCCGGGCTCGGCAGGTGCTTTATTATCATCGGAAGGATTGCGTCCTCTATGGGCGCTATCTGCTCGAGCTTCTCCTGGTTTCCTGCAGCAGTGTATTCGAAGACATCCTTAAACGAAACCTTCTTCTGCCTCATCACGTCCACAGACACGGCCCACCTCTTCATCGCGGAACCGAAGCATACGCTCCCATTCTCCACACTGACCTTCCATTTCTCAGCGTATTCGACTGGCGCATAGTTCTCTATGAGCCTGTTTATGTTGTTTATGAGCTCGAGAAGGCGCTCCTGCGTCTGCTCTGGCGTCAGCCTGAGCTCGTTGAGCAGCCTGTCGACTTTGTTGACGAATAGGACAGGCCTGGCTTTCTCCTTCATCGCCTGCCTGAGCACTGTCTCGGTCTGTGGCATGACACCCTCTACAGGGTCTACTACCAGCACGACTCCGTCCACTGCCCTCATCGCCCGTGTCACGTCGCCCCCGAAGTCGACGTGCCCTGGTGTGTCAATCAGGTTTATTATGTAATCTTTCTCCTCAAAGTTGAATCCCAATGATATGTAAGCGGATTTTACGGTCATCCTTCTTTCCTTCTCAACCTCCTCGTAGTTCGTGTATAAGAGGTCGCCAGCCGATGACCGTGGTATAAGGCCCGCCTTGGCAAGAAGCGAGTCCGTCAAAGTAGTCTTGCCGTGGTGTACGTGAGCAATTATAGCTATGTTCCTTATCATAGATATATTGTTCATTATCTTCGTAATCTCCTCTACAACATACTCTTTCCTTACCATTATAACACGCCTTTGATTCCAGCCTTACTTCGCGCTCCTTGCCATGCGCTCTATCTCGTTCTTGCGCTTTATCGAATAGCTGTTAGGGTCGTTCTTAGAAGCAAGAATCAGCTCGTTAGCGAGTGCGTCTACTATTGTCCTCTTCTTCTTGAAAGCGTCGAGTATGGAAGCCATTGCTATGTTCCTCAGCGATATGTCGAGCCTGCGGCTTGCGCTCACGTCAACCGCAACATTCGACACTATGCCTCCGTAACGCACCCTTGTGGTGTCGTCTATTGGGGCACTGTTTTCCAGTGCCTCTACGAGCACCTGCAGAGGGTTCTGCCCAGTGCGCTTGTTAACTTGTGTGAATGCGTTCTCCAGTATGTGCATTACCTTTATCTTCTTGCCCTGCAGCCTTCCCTTTGTCCTTATAGTCTTGCCACCTACCTTGCCTCCCGTGCCTCCCCGCATCAGCGAGTTTTCCAGCCTCTCGACAATGTTGATGTTGGTTTTTGAAAACATCTTTTGGCTGTCCCTCCTGAAGCTTGTTGGGTATTCCAACGGCTTCAAGTTTATATAGTTCTGCAGGCTTAAGTCCTCTACCTTGACATCATAGCTGTATTTGCCGAACAGCAGCCTCTCATTGCTATCTATCATCGGTATATTTCCTTTTAGTGTTGAAGCCTTGGCCGGCTTTGCAGCACCCTTAGCTGTGCGCCTGCGCGGTTTCTTCGCCGGCTCCAGCTTTGCCTCTGATTTCTCGGTAGCCGCATCTGTTTTATCTTTTGCAATGCCTTGCGTTTCGTTTATTTCAGCTGCCATTATAAATCATCTCTTGGGCTTGTCTATAACCCCCTTTCTTACCAGGTCTAAATCAGCACCATTTATCTCCGATACCTTGTACTTCATGCCCGGTATGCATCCCATCTGGCCTCTCTGCGATCCACCGAGCCCCTCAATTGTTACTTCGTCGTGCTCATCTATAAAGTTTATCGATCCGTCACCTGGCACGAATGCGCCTACTACTTTGTTATTTTTTATAAGCTGCACGCGCACACACTTTATATGGCCAGAATGCGGCTGCTTCTGCTCAACTATGAACTTCTGCAGGACAAGGCCTGTTGCCCTAGGCACAGTGCCCATAGGGTCGTACTTGTCCTTGAGCTTGAACATCTTTCTCTTCTCCCATTTCTTCAGCAGCCTCTGCTTCTTCCTCTGCCTAAGCAGCTTCCTTGCAGCAAATTCTCCATTTGGCATAAAATATCACTTCACTCTTTGTTTACAGATTCAAGTATCTTCGAGTTACCCGGCTCTATTACCGAAAGGAAAGCTACCGGGAACGGCTTTCCACAAACCGCACCTAGCTCTACTGCATTACCATTAAACTCGACTATTTTGACTCCTGCGAGAGACGCTATGTGCTCTATTTCAAGCTTGTTGCCCTTGCTGTTGACCGAAGCCATGACTACAAGCTTTGAGCTGCTGTTGCGTATTGACTTTGCTACGCTACGCATGCCCAATGCGGTGTTGCCGCTTTCGACAGCTAGGCGTATGTCATTGGTTATGTCAGCCATAAAAACCATCAGAAATATTAGAACCGAAAAAGCGGTCTAGAAATGCACTCTATAATTTCTATAAAGAAAGATATATAAGTATTGCTACGTAAAGCGTCACAGCCGCCGCATAAACGCATCTGTGCATCTCAGTATCTTCTCAAGCCGATTCCTGCCTCAGCCTTGATGTCCCTTATGGCTGCACGCTTCTCTTTTGAGGCAGCGTTGGGCTTGTAGTACCTTGAATAAAGGTCTTCTATGCCTTTTGTATCACCAATACTAGCATGGATGTCTACTAGGTACACTAGAGGTCCAACCAGATAATCTGCATATAAAACCAAAAGCTTCACTGCATGTGTTGCAACTTCGTCCCCAAGCGCCTGCCTCCAGAACGGTATTAACCGCTTATATCCATCATAAAGCAAATCATTATACTTCCAAAACGGCATGGAAAAGAATTTTGAGACAGGGCCTTTATTGCACTCATTCCATACCTCTTCTCTAGCCTTTTCGTAGAAATCTGCGCTGTCCTTGGCAGTCCTTATATACCCTTTTAATCTGGAAAGCGTTGTAGCTTTTGGGATACTCTCTTCTGTATTCAAAAAATCACCCTGATAATCGCGGCCATCTAGATATATATTATTTTTGTTTGCGCTGTGAATAAATCATGAGTCTTTTGGCGGTTTCGGAAAGATTGAGAGTTTACCCTCTTTGACTAGCTTTTCCCTATCATCAACATGCAGATGTTTCGACATTTCAAAGGCAAGCTTTTCGGACTTTTCTGCTGGCATACCTTCAACCCCTATGCCTACCGAGTTGCGAAGCACATACTTTTCATAATACAAGCCTAAGCCCTTATAATTTGTATAAAGAAGTATGAAGCTGAACATAGGGGCATTGGAATCATTAGCCTTCTTTATTATACCTTCTTTGAAGTCGACAAAGTTCGCCCAGAAATTTCCTTTCGCTTTAGATATATTGCGCCTAACTTCGTCCTTTAAATTCTTCCATTCTCCTGGTTGAGTAAAAGGCTTACTATTTAGTAGGATTATGTCTATATCGTCATGATTCGAGGGGTAGCCATTCTTATCGAAGTATGAGCCGCGACCCAATGCTGCATCTATCAGCCCCTCTGAATGCATCTCTGAAAGCATTGCTTTAATACTCTCTAATTCTGCATCCAGCTTTCCCTTTCTGCGCAAAGCCAATAGCTTCTCTTTTTCTAATCGCGCCTTTGCCGCACGCTTTTCTGAAGTTTTTGCAACTATCGCTATGTCGCTCTTCAAAGAGTCATAAATCCACTGCTCATACGGTCTGGGGTGCGTAGCAAGAACGAAGACATGGTTAGAAATCAAATTAATATCTGCAGAGCCTCGAGCCAATATGGGCGTGGATAGCGGATACTCTTTTCGCAACAAACTTGCCAGCCAAACCCTCTCAGGATCCTTAGTTACCCATTTGGCTTCGCTCTCGCTCGGTGCAACTGTTATGCTGTCAGCAATCCAATTTATGCCTTTGAACACTTTCATTCAGAATCATGTAAGGCTTTGGTGATGGAAATATATATTCATTCATATATTGCTGAAATTTACGCTAACAATGCGTTATGATGTGGGTACTGGTTGTTTGCATGCATGGCACTATTAGTCACTTTGCTGAATCTTATAGGTACACTTTCCCCTCAGAAAAAATAGCAGCTAAGTAAGGTCAAGCCTTTTTATTACTTCGCCGCCTTCGGCATCCTCAATATCTATTCTATACTCGTCTTTCAACCTCTTCCTTATTTCATCAGCCAAGGCATAATTGCCGTTCTTCCTCGCCTCCTTCCGGAGTTTTATAAGCTTCTCCACTACTGGGTCCAGCTTGCCCTTGGCCATATTTGCAAACTCGTCTAGCTTGAGGCCCATAACGCTGTCAAATGCTAAGAGGGCCTTGAGCACTGCCTTCGCACCCCTCTTCGAAAGGGCCTTCCTGTCTATGAGCTTGTTCACCGCGTTAACCATCACGAATACTGCTTTTAGCGCTTCTGGCATATTTAGGTCGGTATTTATGGATTTAATGAATAAATCTTTTGCCTCTTTTATTGCACGCCGGGCTTCATCGTCATTCGGTTTTGTGCTCTCTGCGCTGTTGAGCCTAGCTATGAAATCAGATAACCTCTTTACTGCACCCCTCGCACCTTCAAGTGATTTGTCAGTTATATTTGGCTGGCTCCTATAATGCACGGAAATGAGAAGGTACCTTATCTCCCTCCATGTATATCCTTTATTAAGCAGGTCATCCAAGGTGAAGAAATTGCCTGTTGATTTTGCCATCTTCTTGCCATCAACAAGTACAAATTCGTTGTGCATCCAGTAGTTTACAAACTTCTTGCCTGTGGCACCTTCACTCTGTGCTATCTCATTTGTGTGGTGTATCGGTATATGGTCAACACCGCCAGTATGTATGTCGAAAGTATTGCCCAAGTATTTCATCGACATAGCAGAGCATTCTATGTGCCATCCTGGAAATCCTACGCCCCACGGGCTGTCCCACTCCATTTGCCTCTTCACACCCTTCGGGGAGAATTTCCAGAGCGCGAAATCTGTTACATGCTTTTTGCCTGGCACAGTCTCAACCCTTTCGCCGAATATCAGATAGTGGTTGAGCTGCTCAAAACTCATGCCTGTAAGCGCACCATAGTTCTTGAACTTTGAGCTGTCGTAATATATGCCGTCCTCTATCTGGTAGGTATATCCCTTCTTCTCAAGCTCGCCCACAAGGCTTATCATCTCTTTTATGTGCTCAGTTGCCCGAGGCGACACTGCAGGCCTTAAGCAGTTAAGTGTGTCGCAATACCTGAAAAACGCATCCTCATAAAATTTTGCAATTTCGTACGCGGTTTTGTGTTCCTTCTGCGCCTCCTTTTCCATCTTGTCTTCCCCTGCATCAGCCTGGCTTGTAAGGTGGCCTACGTCGGTTATATTCCTTACATTTATCACCTTGTACTTATTGTATTCCAAGGTCCTGCGCAGTATATCTACAAAAACGTACGCGAACATATTGCCCATGTGCGGATAGCTGTATACTGTTGGACCGCAAGAATACATGCGCACAACTCCCTTCTCTATAGGCACAAACCTTTCGAGCTTCCTGCCCATCGTGTTAAAAAGCAGTATCTTGCCCTTCGAGCCTTTCGTAACTGGTTTGATTTTTGCTGCCATATAAACACTGCATCAATACTCGTGGAGCTTCTTCATGATCTCCTCAAATTCCTTCTTGCTTATCTCCCCTTTGGCGTATCTTTCCTTTGCTATCCATTCGGCCCTTTCTTCCCTATACCAAGCCCTTCTGTTACCCCCTAGCCCAAACATCCATCTGAAAAACAAAACCAATAGCATTATCCAGAAAAGCACCCAGAATATTCCGATCGCCCCTACAAAGGGCGCGAAGCCCATCATAAATACGGCACCATGGAAGAACGCACCCAAAGCAAATACTACTATAACTAGGGTGACGAGCACTAGGAATATTATTATTTCAGTCATATCAGCGCTTTTTTGGTATACCATAAAATCATTGATATTTTGATGCAAGGCTATAAAATATATTTGCAATAGCCCGATACCACATTAATGCTGCACCACAGAGTTGCACCCTGCCGGCTGTGCAATATCGCCGCTGAACATCAGCTTTATGTAGCCCAGATACGGCACGCTCGCTATTACTTTTCCTGATACATGGCTTTGGTTTATCGGGTAATTTCCGTATTGCATGTCCAATCCTGGGTTATTGTCCCCCTTAGTCAGTGCGTAGTAGCTGCCCGAAACATTGAGCACGGCATATACCCTGTGCACAACGTATTCATCGCCAAGCATGTAGAAGTAATCGCTTGGAAGGGTCCTGTAAACTATTATAGTGTTGTTTGAATCGCCATATACGCTGTGCCCCAGCACATCTATTCCTATAGTATAAGCTTCATTCTCAACAGTCCCGTTGCTGAATTCAATTGGCCTGCTTCCGCAGAAATACCTCACAAGGTTGCTGTTCTGGTAGCTGCTCGGCACTTGGTAATACCTGCCTTCATTAAATCTGAAGAGCCCAACACTCCAGCCGCTGTGCACTATCTGGCTAACCTGGGTCCCGCTGCTGCTGTTGACGTAAGCCATGCACACGAGGTTTTCGGAATTGAAATTCCTTTCCATAGAATTGAACTCGTTTTGCGTCACGTTTATTACCGGCGCATTCACACTGCCGAGGCTGACTCCTTGCAGCATTATTAAATCGCCCCTCTGCAGCGTTGGAAGCATGCTGCAGCTCGGCACTACGTCTATGGGGTCGCTAGTGCCAAGAAAGAATCTAAGGGCGAACCATATAAGCACCACTATCACTATAGCAATCGCTGCCTCTATGAGGTTCCTCTTCAGCCCCTCATCCTTTACGCTGTAAAGGAACTCAACAGCTATTATAGCTATTATCACGAAGGCTGCAAGCGTGCCAAATATTATCGATAACTGGCGGCCCTGCTCTGCCACATAAAGCGCAATCAGCACCAAGAAGAGCACATAGAGCGGCCATGTGGTTATGCCCTTCTTTCCATTGCTGCGCTTGTTGGCCTTGCTGCCCTGAATGCTCTTCTTGCCCTCAATAACGCGCTTGGATCTGCTGCTCTTGCCTGTCATACGATCATTCTTTTATGCTCATGCCCTTCGCTTCGTCGGATTCGCTTGCCAATGCAATGCCTACCGCTTTCGACTCTCCTCCCTGCATGCTTATGCCTATCTTTGTATCTGCAGCTATTATCATGGAATCGTTGTGCGTTACGACTATGAACTGCGACCTGCTGCTCAATTCCTTTATGAGCAGCGAAAGCTTTTTCGAATTCTCCTTGTCCAGGGCGCTGTCTATCTCGTCGAATATGTAGAATGACATTGGGTTGCGCATCTGTATGGAGAAGACAAGCATCAGCATGACCAGCGATTTCTGCCCTCCTGAATACCTTTCTGGCGCTATCATCTTCTTTCCTGTATCTATCCGTATCGATAGGCCAGAATTGAACGGGTCGTCCTTCTTGTCCAGCACTAACATAGCGCTACCCGGGAATATGTGGCTATAGAGCTTGCTGAAGTTCTTGTTGACTGCATCAAGGGTCTCAAAGAAGACATTAAGCTTCCTGGATTCTATCTGGTCTATCATATCCATTATTGAGGCTTTCTCTGCATCAAGCGTCTTCATATGCCCCTGCGCTTCTTCGACATCTTTCTTCCTGCTCTCGTATAGCTCCGGTGCTTTCATGTTTACGGTGCCCAGCTTTTCTATATCCAGCTTGCACCTTGCTAGCTCCTTCTCTATCTCTTCGATTGGCAGGTCTATCGGGTCGTATTTGCCGTATGTATTAAGCTCTGCCCTTATATCCCCAAGCCTGACCTCAGATTGTGCCTTTTTCATCTCTGCTTCGAGCAGGTCGCGGCTGACTCTCTCAAGCTCGCTCGATATCCTGCCCTTCTCATTGCTAAGCTTTGATATTTGCTCTTCATATTTTGAAACTTCCTGATAAGTGCTTCTTGTGCTCTCATCGTAGTCCTTCATCTTTTCGCGCAGCTTCTCGAGCTCGCCATTAAGCTTTGCAATTTCTGCGGATGCGTCCCTGCCTTCAGAAACAAGCTTCTTCGACTTATCCTTGTTTGCCTTAATCTCAGCATTTATCTCCGACAGCCTCTGCGATAGCATCTCTCCTTCCTTCCTCTTCGCAGCTATGTCTATCTTTAGCTTTTCTATCTGGTCCCTTATCTCCTTTATGTGCGCAACCTCTTTCTTGCTGGCGTGAAGCCCTGTGCTGGAGAACACCGCATCAAGCTTCCTATAGAGCGCTGCACTGGCTTCCCTCTCCTTGCTCTCAAGCTCTTCATACTTCTTCAGGTTCTCATCAAGAAGCGCCAAACTCTTCTCCAGCCCGCTGGCCTCCATTGAGGCCTTTTCGCGCATGCGCACTGCCTCTTCCCTCTTTGCCTTAGAACCGGAATAAGATTCCTCGAGGTACTTGAGCTCCGTCTCCGCCTTCACAGCTGAAGACTCGCGCAGCGAAAGCTCCTTTTTCAACTCCTCTATCTTTGATTCAATATCCTTAAGCTTTGTATTTACCTCGTCCGTCCTCGCAGATATTAATCTGAGCTTAGATTCGAGCACCGCTGGCGAAACCTGCACGCGCATGCTTCCCCCTGTTATTATGCCTGAAGTATCCAGCAAGCTCCCATCCAATGTCACATAGCGTGCATCTCCTACTCCATACTGCTTTGCATCGCGTATCTCTTCCACTATATACACATTGGAGAAGACATACTCCACCACTTTCTCAAACTTCTTGTCATACTTTATGTGTGATATCAGGCTGTCGAGCCCCTTCCTTGCCAGCAGCTTCCTCGCCTTTAGATCCTCGATTGGTATAAATGAAGCCCTTCCAAGCTTAGAGCGCTTCAGCTCCTCTATTGCCTTCTCAGCTGTTTCTATCCTGTCAACAACAAAGTAATTCAGCCTGCTATATGCTGCAGCATTGACCGCAAGCGCATATTTGTCTTCATAGCTACATATGCCCGCAACCCTTCCGAAGAAACCTGCATCAATTCTGTCATGCAAGGCCTTCTCTATCCTGTCATATGCATTGCCCGAAAGCGCTAGCTGTTCCTTGACTCCAAGCTTTTCGGCATCTTCCTTCGACCTCTCCTCAATTAATGCCTCGGCATCCCTCTGCAGAGCCTGTACCTCCTTTATTATCTTTGCCTTCTCGGAATTGCTGGATTCGAGATCCTTCCTCTTTGCGTCTATGAGCTCTGCATACTCTTTAAGCTTCACATCAGCCTCTTCCTCTTCATGCTTTATTTGGTTGACTGACTTGCTTGCCCTGTCTATGTCGGCATTGAGCAATGCCCTCTTATTGCTCAGTTCGGATATCATCCTGGCATATGTGTTAAGCTTTTCCACCGAAGCTTTGTACTCTGAAGATACAATCTCGGAATCGTCGACCTGCTCGCCCTGCGCCGCAGGCACTTGCCTCTCAAGTTCAGATACCTTAGCTTCGTTCTCTCTAATGCTGGATTCGTCTTCCTTAAGCTTTTCCTCAATGCCGGATGCATCGGCAGCGAGCTGCCTGCCCCTCTCATCGAGCTCCTTAACGCTTTTTTCTATCGTGCCTAGCTCAGAGCTCCTTACTGCAATATCCCTGTTCAACTGCTCGAGCAGCCTGTTGGTAGAGCTTGCCCCTATGGAACTCTCATTTATCTTTTTAGATAGCGCATCCCTCTTCTGTGAGAAATCCGATATGCCTATATCTATCTCCATCATCCTCGCTGCCAGCGATTCCTTGCTCTTTTTGCCAGCTTCATAATCCTTCACGGCACTGCTGTATGCAGATAGCACCTCATTCTCCCTGCGCGTCAGCAGCGAATAGTTCAGGCGCTTAGCCATGTTGCTCAGCTTGGCGTACTGCTCTGCCTGCTCCTTTTCCTTTTCGAGCTCAGCCATGAACCCTAGGCGCTCGTTAAGGACCATCTGCGCGGCTCCGATCTTGGTCTCTACCTTGTCCAGCTCCTTAAGCGCAGCATCCTTCTTGACATCAAACTCCTTTATGCCCGCTGCTATATCTATCAGCTCCCTCCTCTCCCTTGCGTTCAGTTCCAGGAGCTTGCCTATCTCGCCCTGCGTTATGGTATTGGTCTCGTTTATATTGCTTCCCTTCTCATTGAGGAACGATACGAGCTCCTGCCTCGTAACTCTCTTGCCGTTCAACCTGTAGACTATCTTGTTGTTCCTTACGGTGCGCAGCACCTCTGCGGGCATGTCCCCTCCTAGCACCGCTTTGACATATGTCGGGTGCATATCCTTGTCCTTATCATTGCCCCTGGTGTCATTTATGAGCTGGGTGACGTTTGTCGCCCTGAGCCTGCGCAGTGATTGCTCGCCAAGGGCGAACAGCAGGGCATCGCATATGTTCGACTTTCCTGAACCGTTAGGCCCTGCGATGCAATTAAAGCCCTGGCTGAACTGTATGTTTGCGTGCTTGAAGGATTTGAAATTGTGGATTACAAGCCTTTCAACGTGAAGCATCTATACACCAGGTCGCCTAATCGCCTAAAATGATTAGGTATGGAAATATTATTAACACTTGCAAGCGGGAAGTCCCCTGCGTAAGCTGGGGGATGAAAGCGAGCAATGGCATTTACGGTATTGGCTAAAGCCCAAAACATGCGCATACAGCAATCGGAGCAAAGCCTGCATGAGCAGGGTAGTCAAATAGCAGTCAAGCCTTCTCATGCATGCCCCTCTTGGCATTCTGGCTGTTCTTCGCCATCCTAAGCGCTATGACATACTCGAGGTGCTGCCCAAGCACTATCCCTGCAAACTTACCCCTCTTCCTTACCGCAAGCAGGCCAATGCTCTCGGTAGCCATCATCTCGAGGGCTTTAGACAGCTTTGCATTCCAGTCTATTGAGGGCAGCGGAACGCTGGCTTCGTACGCAGTTGTGCTGGGCAGCTTGCTGAATGTGCCCTGCGGCTGAAGCTTTGTGACCAGCCTTATGTTGCTGCCGTCCTTTATGATTATTATGTGCGTGCGCTCGCGCATCATTATCCTATACAGCTGCTCCATCGACGCATTTTTTTCGACCACCGCATAGTTGCTGCTCATCACATCTTTTACATGCAAGTCAGATGTATACTCCTTCATGTACGCATTCTGCATCTCAGCCTTTGCGCCCCCATACAGATACATTGCTATCAGTACGTCCCAGAACACTATGAACTCCTTCTCGAACAGGGAGTAGTTCACAAGCGTGGCAGCATATACTATCGTGCCCACTATGAGCAGCACCACAACTATATTGCTCGCCTTAACTGTTATCTGCGTGGCCCTTAGGTAGCTGCGCTTCCTCTGCAGGTAGCTCCTGAAGACCCTGCCCCCGTCAAGGGGGAATCCCGGTATGAAATTGAAGGCGCCAAGCAGTATGTTGATGAGGAACAGGAACTGGACCAGCTGCTTCACTATCCCTGCGGGTATGTATACGACCATGACGCCGAATACGAACCCCAGGAATACGCTCATCAAAGGGCCCACGACAGATATCCTGTACTCCAGCTCCGGAGCAATGTCATCTGTATCCATGACGGAAGCGCCGCCTATAGGCAACAGAACTATCTTCTTTATATTTATGCCGTTTCTCTTCGCAGTTATCGAATGCGCGAGCTCGTGTATGAATACGCATACGAACAGAAGCACTATCACTATGAACAGGTATATCAGCGCTGGTGTCACAGCTAGTAGGAACAGCCCAAAAAGCAGCAGCATTACAAATGTCCAATGAAGCTGTACTTTAATCCCGAACACCTTACCTATATACGGCGAATCCATAGCCCTCGTGTAGTATTGCTGCATAAAAGGTTAAAAAGTATAGTGGCATCTGCGCAGCAATGTAAAAGATTATTAATGCAGAATGTATAGCATCAATGTGAAAGACATAAAGTTCGTATACGAGAAGCCAGCAGCAATCATACATGCAAACGGCAAGGATAGGCTTGTAATCGGCGATTTGCATATCGGCGTCGAGAAGAGGCTCATAGACAAGGGAGTAAAGCTATACAATGCGACTGAGATAATGGCTAAGGAGGTAGCCTCGATAGCGTCTGAATTCGATATCAATGAGATAATAATGCTCGGGGACATAAAGGACAGCATAATGCACCCTGAGCGCAGCGAGCTCATGGGCATAAAGGGCTTCTTCAACGCCCTCGAAGGATATAATGTAAAAATAGTCAGGGGCAACCACGATGCATACATAAGCGAGATAACTGGAATCGAGCCAGTCGACGAACTGCTCGTAGGAAGGTTCGCACTGCTGCATGGGAACAGGTGGCCTACAGAATCAGCAATGCGGAAAAGCTACCTGATGACCGCGCACAACCACATATCGGTGTCGTTCAGGGACAAGAGAGGCGGCTACTACCAATACAAGGCGTGGATGATAGCGAAGCTGAATCCGGAGGAAGCGGCAAAGCGCTACGAGTGCTTTAACAGGAACGCTAAGCTTGTCATGATGCCTGCGTTCAACGAGCTCATAATGGGCATGCCAATAAGCAGGCATGATAACGACAACATTAACCCGCTGGTGCGCAACAAAATCTTTGACTATGCAAACGGCACAGTGTACAACCTCGCGGGTGAGAACCTGGGCACGCTGAGCAAAATAAGCGAATCGGTCTAATTCGTGCCCTCAGATCTCAATATGGTTATCGGTATAACGCCCTTGTCGAATTCAAGCTCGGCGAGCATTACTGGATCCACTACACCTTCTGGCACCTTCATGAGCGGCGGCGCGCCGTATGCCAGCTCGAGGGCTCTTGCGCCTACAATCCTAGCTTTTTCGTACTTTGTATAGCTTTCTTCCATGGGGATCATCATATAGGGTTTGGCTTAAACTTTTCTTTGACCTCGTGCATTTCTTTCTTGACGCTTTCCTTCCACACGTCGAATTCTTTAGGTGAAGCAGGATACTTGGCGTAAAGCGAACCGAACTCCTTCATCTTGTTTATTACGAACAGAAGGTTCGAGAATGCAGATATATTCCTAGCGCCTTTGAGGGCGAATTTGAACTTCGAAACCATGCTCAATTCTGGCGTCTTTCCATAGCTGAGCGACTCTGCCTCCTTGGAAGTGAGGAAATTCTTCATTCCGTAGTTTATTATGTCATCGTTAAGAGACTGCAGGTATATCCTGAATACCTCAAGCCCAGCCGTCTTGTTTCCATACTCCTTGTTGAATTCCAAATTGTACTTCCACAGGCCATTGACGCTGACATCACCTGCTTCTATCGCCTCTGCAGCGTTCTTGCCCGCAAGTATGCCAGCTACTAATGCTGGACCTATGCCTCCGGCGCTTATCGGGTTGGGCATAGCCATGCTGTCCCCTGCCCCCATATAGCCGTTGAATACTAAGCTTTCCATTTGCCTCCTCACTGCTACTGACCAGTAGCCCTTTCCATTGTTGAAATCGTTATCGAGCACCGGGTTACTTATCACAGGATTTGACCTTACATATTCGTCCATGAGCGTGTGCAATGTATCTTTCTTCCCGAGCTTTTCATTCCTTATGTCGAGGCTGCGCTTCTGCACACCAATGCCAATATTGACACGCTTGCCGTTCTTCGGGAATACCCATCCATAGCCTCCGGGCGCCATCCTCTGGTTCAGGTGTATGAGCGCATTGTCCGGATCATAGTATCTCTTGTCTTCATGGTCTACTTCGAACGAGTATATGTACCTGCCGGTAGATTCCACATCGTCAATATCTATCATTCTATCGACAAAATTATTCTCAGGTAGCCTCCTCCTCAGGGTTGTGGCTATGCCAAGCGCGTCTATCACTATCTTGGCCCTGAACTCCTTGTGCTCCTTTTTGCCGTCCTTGCCGAATACCCCTACAACGAAATTGCCTTCTATTATTGGCCCTTCGACCTCGAACTCCTGCATATATTCAGCTCCGCTTTTTATCGCTATGTCAAGGAGCTTCTGCTCGAACCGCGGCCTATTGAGCACATACCCTTTTCCCTCAAAAAGGAATCGTGACTCAAGGTCTGGAGACAGTGCGTATACGCCATCAACCTTCTTGTCCAGCTCCGGATAATCGAAGCTTATGTCTATGTACGATTTTATGAACTGCAGATGGCCGTCAGCTACCGCATCTCCGCACACCCAGCCCCAATTGGTCTTCTTACCGGCTTCCTCCTTCTTGTTCCTGTCTAAAAGCAATACGCGGAGGCCTTTGCGGGCAGCCATGGTCGCAGCTAATAATCCCGACATCCCTGAGCCTGCCACTATTATATCATATGGTTTGTTATCTGCCATAATATGCACTCACTCTGCCTAATTGAAAAGCGAATAAAGCAACAAAGCAATATAAGTAAGAAACATTAAATATTTATTCCTGTGGCTGCGCAACGCAATAGATGATGTGCGGGGGGTGAGATTCGGACTCACGAAGGTGCTAGACCACAGGATCTTAAGTCCTGCGCATTTTTCCGTGGCCTGAGCCAAACCAGACTTTGCTACCCCCGCCCATATATTCATGCATACATCGACGGGCCTGTCGAAGGCTGGGCCTCTATGTCGTGCGGCGACTCCTTGCTCTTCTCGAGCAGGTCGCGTATCCTCGCCTCTACCTCCTTCGCCTCTTTGTCGAGCTCGCTCACGTCTATGTCTATATCGAGTATCTTGTTTATCTTCTCTATTGCGAGCTCTGCATATTTTGGGTCTATCATCTCCGGGTTGACCTGCACCAGCAGGTTTATGTCGCTGGTGCCGTCTATCGCGGCCCTCATAATCAAGCATGCACTTATTCCCGTAGCAACTCCCTCCCCTATCTTCTTGACGCCTGCGTCATCGAGAGTTTTGCTGAGCTTTGGCAAAGACACTATGCCGAATACCGAATCGCCATCAGGCTTTTCTACAGGTACCCCGCTAAGCGATATGGTCATAGAGAACTTGTTATCCTTTATGAACTCGTGCAGCGAGTCTGCTATATGATATATGGATGCCTCCTTGTTTGGGCTGGTCTCGGCGAAAAGCGCCGCTATCTTGTACTTCTTCGAATAGTAAAGCCTTACGGGCGGAAGCGGCATGTCGTTGTGTATCGATACCAGCGGCGGCAGCAGCTCACTGTCCACATATCCAACATAATCCATCGAGAGCTTGTTCACAATATAGCTTATGGCCATAGGCCCGACGAGCCCCGCTCCGGGAAACCCTTCTATGAACGTGCAACCGCTAAAGTCTATCTGCTTCAAAAGCTTTATCTCTACCATATGTATCAATAGTTCTGTTGATAGAACATATAAAAAATGTAGCTTAAATAATTAGGTACTGGCTGCAACGTGCGAAGCTTCCTTATTTTCCGCCCAATCGGAACATATTTATATCTCATAAAAATGCAGTTTTTATGACGATAGACGACGATACTTATTTAAATCTATATTATTTATAAGATTAAATGTGATTAAATGGCTGAAAGAGTAGGAAGCGAAGCAATAGAGAGAGAAGATGGCTACCTCTATTATCTTGGAAAGGACGGATACGCTTGGAGAACCCCAATGAAGTCCAACAAGCGCGGAAGGAAGCAGAGGGTTGGATCTGAGAAGATACAGAGGGCTGACGGCTACCTGTACTTTATAGATAAGAAGGGCTACATAGCAAGGACCAAGATGAACAGGAGAGGAAGGAGGTAAATAACCGCTTTTTGTTTAAATCTTTTTCTTTAATCTTTTTCTGTTTTTTTCTCGTGCAGTCAGTGCTCGCCTTGTAAATGCATAAACACGTCAAAAAGGCAAACTATAAATCCACGCCTGTACAAATATCATATCGGCGTTGCGATGATTGTAGATGAAATAAAGATTGAGGCCTGCAAAGGCGTTTACATGCCGCGTGAAGACTCGTACCTGCTTGCCTCGGCGGCAGAGAAGTATGCAAGCGGTAGGGTTCTCGACCTGGGTACAGGAAGCGGGATAAACGGGATAGTAGCGGCAAAGAAAGGCTGCGATGTGACGTTTGCTGATGTCAATAGCATAGCGCTTTCGTGCGCCAGGCACAACGCCGAGCTCAACAGTGTAAAGGGCGAATTCGTGAACACCAACTTGTTCAGCAATATAAGCAAGAAATACAATACCATATTGTTCAAC
This sequence comes from Candidatus Micrarchaeia archaeon, assembly GCA_049965155.1. GTDB lineage: Archaea > Micrarchaeota > Micrarchaeia > Micrarchaeales > Micrarchaeaceae > JAMCYB01. The sequence continues at coordinate 19,059 of JBMFWP010000002.1, forward strand.
CCCCCATACCTGCATTCTAAACCGCTCCAGAAAATAAAGAACGCGGATGGCGAAGACATTGCTGTAAACGGCGGGGCTGACGGTCGCGAGCTGATTGATTCTTTCCTCAACACCTACAGGGACTACGTGCTGCCTAGCCATACTGTGCTGCTTGTGGAAAGCTCGCTTAACAGGTACGAGGAGGATGTCAAAATGCATCATGCAGAGATTATAGGCACAAAGCCCTTCATGTTCGAGACCATCGTAGTATTGAAGATAAGTGATTGAATGCCAACCAATGTCGAATTCGTGGACATGGAAAAAGATGAAGATACTTCCATAATTATAGGTCATGCAGGATTCATAAAAACTGTAGAAGACCTATATGAGGCGCTTGCAAATGCAGTGCCGCAGATAAAATTCGGTCTCGCCTTCGCCGAGGCAAGCGGCAAGCGCCTTCTGAGGAGTGATGGCAACGACAAGCAGCTGGAAGAGCTGGCTCAAAGGAACCTGATGGCGATAAACGCTGGCCACACTTTCCTAATATTGTTCAAAAACGCCTATCCAATAAACGTGGTGAAGCACGTACGCGATGTGAATGAAGTCGTATCTATCTATTGCGCTACAGCAAATCCCGTTTCGGTTGCGATAGCGAATGCCAACGACAAGAGGGCTGTGGTGGGCATATCTGATGGGGACACAATGCTCGGGATAGAGAAAGATGCGGACAAGAAGGAGCGGCATGACCTGCTGCGCAAAATAGGCTATAAGAAGTAATGAAACCTATAACGTGCCCCTGCCCTCCCTCTTTGCTATGCTGGCCTTGACGAACTCCAAAAATAGAGGCGCAGGCCGGCCCGGCGTGGACTTCAATTCGGGGTGCGCCTGCGTGCCTATGCCGAATGAATCCTTCCACTCCACAGTCTCGACCAATTTGTCCTTTGGAGTCACGCTCGATATGATGAATCCCTGGTTCTCCATACTATTCATGTACTTGTTATTGAATTCATACCTGTGCCTATGCCTCTCATGGAAGGCATCGCTTTTGTACGCTCTATAAGCAATCGAATCCTTCTTTATTATCCTGCCCTCCCATGTGCCTAGTCTCATAGTCGCACCTTTATACTCCTGCCGCCGCTGCGAAGGCAATGTGTATATGACTTTGTACCGCGTCTTGGGATCAAATTCAGTAGAATTGGCGCCTTTCATGCCGCACACATTCCTCGCATATTCTATTGACATGAGCTGCATGCCTAGGCACAGGCCCAAGTAGGGTGTCTTGCTCTCGCGGGCATATGCTATCGCATTAATCATGCCCTCTATGCCCCTCTTCCCGAAACCTCCTGGCACTATTATCCCGTCCAAGTCCTCAAGATACTTATGCCCATCCCCGCTCTCGAGTGATTCTGACTCTATCCATCTTATATTGACCCTCGAGTCGAGCGCTGCGCCGGAATGCACCAATGCCTCCTTGACGCTTATGTATGCATCGCGCAGCTCCACATATTTGCCGACTATGCCTATATTAACCTCCTTTTTCGGATGCAGCAAAGCATTATTGAGCTTCTTCAGGCCGTTCAGCTTCTCCTTCGATATGCTCCTCTTATGCAGGCCCAGCTCGTCTATTAGCATCTTGTCAAATCCCTGATCCATAAAATGCAAGGGTATGGTATAAAGGTGCGACAGTGTGGAGTCATCAAATATGTGCGACTCGTCAATATTCGTGAAAAGGGAAAGCTTCATCTTGGTCTTTTTCTGCAACTCTCCCTCTGTCCTGCAGAAAAGGAAATTTGGCTTTATACCTAGGGCCATCATGGCCCTATACGCTATCTGTGTCGGTTTCGTTTTCTGCTCGCCGACCACATCGAGCATAGGAAGGTAAGTCAAAGATGCAAATACAACTTTCTCCTTTAGCATGAGCTGTCTCATCGCCTCAACGAAATAGCTGTTCTCTATATCTCCCAGTGTTCCGCCCACTTCTATGACCATCACATCAAGGTTATTTTTCTCTGCAATCCCTTTTATCCTGGACAGGATTTCGTTCGTTAGGTGCGGTATTATCTGCACGTCTTCGCCAAGGTATTCGCCTTTCCTCTCTTTCTTTATTATAGCGCTGAACAACTTGCCCCCAGTTATGGAAAGCTCGCCGAACAGGGGCTTTTCAAGGAACCTCTCATACATGCCGAAATCCATATCGACTTCGCTCTTGTCGTCAAGTACAAAGACCTCGCCGTGCCTGTAAGGGTTCATGGTGCCGCAATCGTAATTGAGGTATCCGTCGAATTTTACTGGCAGCACCTTATACCCATACATATCGAGTATTTTCAATATAGAAGAAGTTATCAAACCCTTGCCCATGCCACTCATGAGCGACCCCGTCACAACAACAAACTTGGTTCGCATGTAATTTATTTACTGATAAATAATAAATACTTTTTGAAAAGCGTGTTATCTACGTCATGGCACTCTGTACCCAGAGTACCAAGATCCGATGAAGGTAGGCCCCCCATTGTAATAATTGTATGATGCCCCTCCATTGTCGTTATCCCCGCTATAATCATTCGCATTGCCATTGAGCGGCCACCATCCGATTAAGCTCTGTATACTGATCGGCGCGCCTCCAATGCCTTCCTGATAAAGCGCTTGCATCTCATTCGATGAAAGTGCAGAATCGTAGAGCTGAAAATTTGCGATATATATGTTAGAAGATATTTCATCGCCACCTGGAGGATTACTGGTAAAACCCAATGTCGGGTTAACCATTTCTGCAAGCGCGGTATTGCTAGGAACTGTAAAAGTAGTAGAGTAAAGGTAACCATTGACAGATACATTTACTGCATCATAATTTGCAATGGATATTATAACATTCTCCCAAGTGTGTGGGGCGATACTGCCAGATGGTGTAGTATAAGTTTGCCAATCCTGCGGCCAATATTCGGCATAAGAAATTGCCCCACCGTTATTTGCGCCCAATGCAGAAAAGTCAAAGTTTTGGCCTCCTCCAACCCCGTTGTTTGTAGAGGCATTATATATGTCAAAAATAGGGGTAGAGCACCCAGCATAAGGTCCGCAGCCATAATAAGTTCCTGCTGGGTTATTGTCATAAAACCATAGGCTGATGCTAAAGTTGGTAGTATAAAGGGGTATATGAATGCCCTCCATAGGCTTGCCAGTAAAGTACGCCACATACTGCGGTATCTCCCCGTTGCACTCCCCAGAGATTGATATGAATGCAGTGGTGCCTGCGCCTTCGGGTCTCACTACCTGGCAAGATCCAGGTGAAGCCTTGGGTGCGAACGTCATCGGATTAAATACACCCAATTCAAACAACGCCGCGAGAACCACAGCGATGATAAGTATCGCCCATCCATAGGTCATGAGGTATTCCATTGCGGACTGCGACTTGAAACCCCTATTGAATCCCTCATGCAAATCTCTTTTGTGGAAAGCCTCCATGCGCCTCACACTTAATGTTCAAAAAAAGCATAAATACATTACTAGCAGTGAGGCAAAATATTGCATAAGGTTTATTAATAATCGGCGAGATTCTATACTATGCAGCGCAAAGAATTTGACCATACCAACAATGAAGTCAGTGCAATCGGGGTTGGTACATGGAAGCTCGGTAAAAACCCCAAAGAGGAAATAGAAGCGTTGCGATACGCCATATCTAACGGCATCAATTTCATAGATACTGCGGAGATGTATGGCACGGAAGGTTTGGTACGCTCTGCCATAGGAGGTGTAGACAGAAAATCGCTGTTCATAGCCACAAAGGTTTCTCCGCACAATTTCCACTACTCCGATGTCATACGGTCTTGCGAAGCCAGCCTATCGAGGCTCGGCACCGATTACATAGATTTATACCAGCTCCATTGGCCGAACCATTCAATCCCTATAAGCGAGACCATGTCTGCAATGGAAAAGCTTGCAGATGACGGCAAGATAAAGCACATAGGGGTAAGCAATTTCTCAGTGAAAGAACTGCAGGAGGCGCAAGCCGTCATGAAAGGGCACAGGATTGTATCCGATCAGGTCGAATACAGCGTATTCGTGCGCACCATTGAAGAAGAAGGCCTGCCAGAATACTGCAGGAAGAAAGGCATAGCGATAATAGCTTATAGCCCTCTTGCGCGCGGCCTGATATCGAGGAGCGGCGATTCCAAAATAGGCAAGGTCCTAGAATTGATAGCCAAAAAGCACAATGTGTCCACTGCCCAAGTGGCATTGAACTGGCTAGTGTCCAAAGGCAATGTTGTGCCGATACCAAAGGCTTCAAATGCTGAGCACATGAAAGAGAATATTGCATCTACTGATTTTACTCTGGATACTTCCGATATTGCAGAGATAGACTGCACTGCTAACCGAAAGAGACCGATAGGTAGCGTGTTCAGGCCTTTGCTGAAGAAGAATGCTGCATGGTCAAGGGTAATGACAATGATGGGCAGCAAAAATGCAAAAATTGACGGTGCTAATATTGAAAAGGAATGAGGGCAGCATAAGCGATGCTAAAAAGGCAATCCAGGAACAGCGAACATCGATAGAGAAGGGGCTTTCCGAAGCAGAGGCATCGAGCAGGCTCCAGAAATACGGACCTAACGAAATAACAGAGAAAAAGAAGAGCTCTGCACTACTGTTTGCTAGCAAGTTCTACGGCCCAATACCGTTCATGCTAGAGATAATTATAGTGCTTACATATTTTCTCAAAGACTTCAAGGACTTCTATATAATACTCGCATTGCTGATATTCAACGGCTTAGTCAGTTTCATGGAAGAGAGAACAGCTGACAATTCTATAGAGCTGCTGAAGAACAGACTGCGCGTAAGTGCACGAGTACTTAGATCAGGAGCATGGTCGATAAAGCCTGCAAAAGAGGTAGTGCCAGGAGACATAATACGTCTTCGCATGGGGGATGTAGTGCCTGCCGATGGTGTAGCGGTATCATCAGATGGCCTAAGGGCTGACCAGTCTATCCTCACCGGAGAAACCATGCCATCTAAGAAGGGTATAGGAGACAAAGTATATTCCGGGTCAGTGATAACCGGCGGCGAAGGTCTGTGCGTAGTCACTGCTACTGGTTATAGTACATATTACGGCAAGACGACCAAGCTCGTTCAGGAGGCCAAGCCCAAGCTGCACCTCCAGACTCTGATAGTGGATGTAGTGCGCTACCTTATAATAATGGACTTGGTGCTCGTATCATTGCTCTTCATAATAGCGACATACATTTTCGGGTATTCCCCAATAGAGCTGCTGCCCTTCATACTCGTAGTTGTCATAGCATCAGTGCCTGTTGCTCTGCCTGCAGCATTTACCGTGACCATGGCGACCGGCACCGAGCGGCTCGCAGCAAAATCCGTTCTTGTCACTAAGCTCGAGGCAATAGAAGAAACCTCAACGGTAAATGTGATATGCTTCGATAAGACTGGTACGATAACTGAGAACAAGCTTGAAGTCAAAGAGGTTTTTGTAGTAAACGGAGCGAGCGAGCGTGATGTAATGCTTGCTGCATCCCTATGTTCAAGAAGAGCGGACAATGACCCAATAGACAATGCGGTTCTCGACTATGCAGCAAAGCTGGGCATAAAGACCTCAGGCTATGAGATAAAGAAGTTCGTGCCATTCCAGCCGAAGACCAAGGAAGCGAGTGCAGCAGTGCAGCACGGAGGCAAAAGGTTCACAGTATCAAAGGGTGCTGTGCCTGTCCTACTTTCAGACATACGTACAGAAGGCAAAATCGCGTCGGTATTGAACCGCAAGACCATGGAGTTTTCAAGGAACAAGTTCAGGACAATAGCGGTTTCGGCATACGTCTTGGGAAAGCCGAGGATAATCGGCATAATAGCGCTGTACGACAAGCCCAGGAAAGACTCCAAGGAGCTGATAAAGGAGCTGAAGTCCCTGGGCATAAGGGTGAAGATGCTTACCGGCGACGACGTAAACATAGCAGAGGAGATAGCCAAGGAGGTCGGTATAGAGGGCAAGGTCATGAGCGTTAACGAGCTGAAAGGCAAGACAGAGGACCAGGTCAAGGACATGATAGACAGGACCGAAGTATTTGCAGAGATATACCCTGACGACAAGTTCACCATAGTGAAGGCGCTGCAGGACAAGGGCTACCGGGTCAGCATGACCGGAGACGGAGTCAACGATGCCCCCGCATTGAAGCAAGCTGAAGTGGGCATAGCAGTTGAGAACGCCACAGATGTAGCAAAGAGTGTAGCTGCGGTTGTCCTTGAAAAGAGCGGCGTAGAAGTCATAGTGGACATGATAAAGGAGAGCAGGATGATATTCGAGCGCATGATGACCTACACGATAACCAAGATAACTAGGGTAATACAGATACTGTTCTTCATATTCATAGCGTTCATGCTACTCAGGTCCATGCCCATCCTGCCGTTTGAGCTCATACTGCTGATATTTACTAACGACATAGTCAACATAAGCGTTGCTACCGACCACACCAAGTACTCTATCAAGCCCGACGTGTGGAACGTAGGATCGCTGATAAATATCTCGCTGCTGCTGGGCATATCAATGCTTGCGGTCTCGCTTGCGTTCATACCAATTGCAAGATACCTAGTCCTTGGCTTGGCGGCGTTCCAGACATTCGCTTTCCTCATGATAAACGTGACTGACAATATACTATTATATGGCATAAGGGCGCGCTCCAAGGCATTCGGCATCAGGCCCAGCTCCAAGCTCGTTGCGGCTTCTATAGGCGGCGTGCTGTTCGGCATACTCATATCATACTACGGCATAATAGTGCATCCGATAAGTGCATCTACGATAATCGTGCTGCTCGTTGCCGCAGCCGCATTCATGACACTGTTCAATATTACGCGCATATACATATTCAAAGTGCACAATGTGTAACAATTAAGCTATACTAAAGTATACTTCCTTGAAATCAAGCTTTTTATTCGTGCTATGTGCTGTAATACGCGTGAGTACATGAAGCGCTTGAATGGCAAAGCATATTATCTATTTGCAAATGCAGCTGCGGTTATAGTGGCTTTAATAGCAATATCATCAGGCTATGCATACGCTTCCGGCATAGGTGCATCGCAGATACAGATTAATCCGAGCACAGCAAGCGTGCATGCTGGCAGTTCAACATCAGTAGGATACACAGTCAGGCTTACAAGCGGCACCACGTGGGGCACTACAATAAGCGCTGCAGACGCCTCCCAGCTATCATCCGATGGCATAAGCATATCATTCAGCAATTCTTATGCCGATCCTACTTATTCTGGCACGATGACGATAACCACGTCAAGCTCGACAAAGGCTGGTACGTACAACGTGACCCTTGAAGCTACTGGTGACGACCCATCTACCAGCACCACCACACTTTCATTGGTAGTATTGGCTCCGTCAAGCAGCCCTTCAACGACTACCACAACAGTGCCGGCAGTCGGCGTGCCAGCATTCAACCTGATAAACAAGTCTACAAGGCAGATAAATGCATCAGTAGGCGGCAACGTTTCTATAGGCAGTCTTCTGTCTGCAAGGATCAGGCCGGGCACATACGTGCTGATAAACGGAAGCAGGGTATCATCATACAACTTTTCATTGGTGCTGTTCTCCAGCTCCAATGTAACAAGCCCGCCTAATGAAAGCAGCTACGTGCCTGGCGGTGCGTATGCATTTGAAGTCAACAACCAGATAACTCCGAGCATAGAGTTCGTAAACTCATCGGGCAAGCCATATGCTGTGATAAGCACCGTTGCTGCGAATTACAGCACAACAACATGGACATTCCTTGGAGGCGCATTCAACGGCACAGCGTATAAGGGCGGCAAGTATGCATTCGCTGATGTATGGAACCACGTGAATTCCACGACCATGGTCAACACGCAGTTCGTCAAGCCTGTGATGTGGGTATTTGAGACCAATACTTCAGTACCTGCATCACCTACTAAGCCAATAACAACCACTACCACACCAAGCGCCCCAACAACTCCAGCACAGCCATCCAACACTCTTTACTATGTGGCAATTGCCATAGTCATAATAATAATAGCTATGATTGCGGCGCTGCTATTAAGGAAGAAATGATTGCGGTGTGCAGATGAGCCTTCCAAAGCCTTTGTATCTATCAGTGGCAATAGAGTTCATAGCGGGCTTATACCTGCTTCTATTCGACAAGCTGCTGTTCGGCTTGGGGCTGCTCCATTGGTTCGGGTTGCTCCTCTTCCTGCTTCTGAACATAATACTGCTGTTCGGCAGCATGGGCAAGCTAAGGGGCACCGAACGGACATACATGAAGGCAATGTCTAGCATAAACATTCTCGGCTTCGTATTGTTTATCCTAGATGCCGCACTGGGCCTGCCGTTCACTAAATTCAATCCGGGCATAAGCCTTAATTCTAGCCTTGGGTGGTCATACTTATTCGGATTCGGCACCAATGCGGTGTCATCGTTTGGCACCTCTCTGGGGTTCACCGTGCTGCTTCTGACAGCGCTCATATCCGGCATTTCGCTTGCATACATTTTGCGAAAGAGCTAAATTCCGCAACTAAGCAAAACATATTAAATTATTCGCTCTTAATACTACTACCTATAGCTTATGCTTATCAGTGATGCACATGGGTGCTTATAAAAACATAAAAGAGACTCTGGTAAATGAGTACAAGGCGAGGGATGACCTCTACAAAAAGAAGATTGCCGAATGGTCTGGCGACCAGACAGTCACTAGGATTGAAAAGCCTTCTAACATACCGAGGGCCAGGGAGCTCGGCTACAAGGCGAAGGAAGGCATACTTGTAGCAAGAGTCAAGGTTGTCAAGGGAAAGCGCAAGAGGCCCGAGGCCGACGGAGGCAGGAAGCCTTCAAAGTCGGGTAGGTTCTATGCTAGGACAAAATCCCTGCAATCCATAGCTGAAGAGAGGGCGGCAAGGAAGTTCCCTAACTGCGAAGTGATTAACTCTTACTCCATCGGGCAATCGGGCACACACTCTTTCTATGAGGTTATACTCGCAGATAAGCAGAACCCCACGCTCAGGAAAGACAAGGACTACCGCAATCTGGTGAACAAGCGCGGAAGGGCCTTCAGGGGCATGACGAGCTCCGGGAGGAAGCATGCGCAAAAGTGATGCGATGCCCACGGGTGCGTATTCATCAACATTGCACATCTCAAAACTGCCTGGCTTGGATTATTCTAAGATAATAGATATAAAAAGCAGGTACAAGCGCAGCCGCATATCCATCAAAGAGGGCAAATCCGCAATCGAGTTCGTAATAAATGCAGAAGATCCGGTGGCTCTCAGGGCATCGTTGAACGCAGTGATGCGCAGTATGGAGGTAATAGAGAATGCCTACAAGGCGAAATTGCCTGCACGATCAAAATCTGGCCTGAAAGTACGAGAAGAAGCACAGTAAAATATTCCGCAATTCGAGAAAAGTAAAAATATATAAATGTGCTGGTGTAAAAGATATATGACTGCTGATATATTCCTTATTTCAGTCAGGCTTGGCAGGTCTGCTGCTGCCATGTGAAAGTTTGCTTAAGTACGAATTAGAAGTGTTTATCTATGACTAGAGGATCGCTGCAATATTGGCCGAGGAGACGTGCTACGGGGCGCCTGCCAAGGATAAGGTCCCGGCCTAGGCATGGCACGCATCTTGGCGACATAATAGCTTACAAGGCAGGCATGACTAGCGTATCCATGATCGACGATTCTGAATCGACCACAAAGCAGCAGGAGATAAGCAGGGCGTGCACAATATTGGATGTGCCTTCCATGGAAATGTATGGCATGCGCTTCTATGCAAAAGATGATATAACTGGCTACAAGAAAGTTGTAGCGGAGCTGTACAACAAGGAAATAGCACAGAAGCTTAAGATAAAGTCGTTAAAGAACGACGAAAGCAAGCTTGATTCGTTCAAGCAGCGGCTTTCTGAGTTCTCTGATGTTACTGCACTAATAGTTGCATACCCGAAGACGCTCAACGTTGAGCAGAACCATCCCGAGAGGTTCGAGACAAGCGTCAATGCGAAGAGCATCGACGAGAAGTTCTCATTCATAAGCTCCCACCTGGGCAAGGAGATAAGGGCAGGAGAGATATTCAAGCCAGGGGAGTACATAGATCTAGTATCGATATCAACGGGCAAGGGATGGCAAGGTACCATAAAGCGCTTCGGCACAGCGAGGCTGGACCACAAGGCGACACAGAAGGTAAGGCACATAGGGGTGATGGGATCCATGGGTATCGGAAGAGTGCTATACACAGTGCCGCATGCAGGTCAGATGGGATTCAACTACAGGACAGAGAGGAACAAGCGCATACTTAAGATTTTCGACAAGGAAGAGGCTGCGAGCCTCAACAGGGTTGGAGGCTTCAACAACTACGGGACCATAAGGGGCACTGCGATACTGCTCGACGGATCGGTTCCCGGGCCGGCTAAGAGGCTAGTGAGGATAAAGGAGAGCAACGGCAACATCAACTTGAAGGGCATAAAGGAGCCTAAAATAGTTGAAATAAACAGGTAATGATAATGGCGTCTGTTAATATATACAGTGTGGACGGCAAAGAAGCGGGCAAGATGGAATTGCCCAAGGTCTTCGAGAAGACCGTCCGCGAGGAGCTCATAAGGAGGGCAGTAGTAGCGGAGCAGAGCATGAGGCTGCAGCCGCAGGGGCACTACCTATTGGCAGGAATGCAGACAACAGCGAAGTACTACGGCAGATATGATGCATCATGGAGGACAGGAAGGCACATGGGTATCGCGATAAGGCCAAGGGAAAAGCTTGGAGGCGGAAGGCAGGGCCAGGTCAAACGCATACCTTCGGCAGTGAAAGGAAAGAGGGCCCACCCACACAAGATAGAGAAGCGCCTCGCCGAATCTATGAACAATCGGGAGTACCAAGCTGCATTGGCAAGCTCGATATCAGCTAGCGCGAAGCACATGCTTAAAGGCGTAACTGCTCCAATAGTGATGGATAACGCGATTGAATCGCTCAAGAGCACAAAAGATATAATAAAGATGTTCAATGGCATGCAGATGCAGAACCTTTTGGAAGAGGGCAGGAAGAAATATGTGAAGAAAGGTCTGCGCAGGAGCACAAGGAGAGTGCATTACAAGAACACCGCGGCTTTGATAGTCAACTCAGATAAGGGAGTAGTAAAAGCGGCGAGGAACATACCTGGTATAAGCGTGTGCACTGTCGACAAGCTAACCGTAAACATGCTAGCTCCCGGAGGCAACCCAGGCAGGATATCAATATGGAGCGCCGACGCAGCAAAGAGCGTAGAGAGCAAGATAAACGGTCTTACGCTCAAGAGCCAAGCCAAATACTATATGTCAGATTAGGTGTTCATAATGTCAGTTTTAAGATACCCGCTCGCAACGGAAAAAGTCGTAGGCCTAATAGACCGGCAGAATACGATAACATATATAGTCAACCACAGTGCCACCAAGAGCGAGATAAAAAGCGACTTCGAGAAGAGGTTCAACGTCAAAGTAAGCAGGGTAAACACTGTAGAGATGCCGAAGAACTTCAAGAAGGCATTTATAAAGCTAGCTCCAAATTATAAGGCAGGAGACGTAGCTGTGAAATTGAAATTGGTGTAATCGCATGGGCAAAAAGCTTAGGCAGCAGAGGAGGGGCAAAGGCTCCAACGTGTACACAAAATTGCCTAACACGTTCGACGTCACTGTCAAGTTCGCGCATGACATAGAGGCCAAGAAGACTGGAGAGGTGATTGCGCTATTTAACAGTACAGGCCATACTGTGCCGATAATGGAGGTGCAGTACGAAGACTTTTCGCGGGGCATGCTCGTAGCTCCGGAGGGCATAGCCATAGGGGACAAGATTTCGATGGGATACAAGTACGGATTCTCATTGGGCAGCGTGATGAAGCTTTCTGACATACCAGAAGGAATACCAATATACAACATAGAATCCAAGCCTGGAGATGGAGGCAAGCTAGTCAGAGTGGCAGGGGCTGCGGCATACATAAAAGCCCACATAGGCAATACCGCCACTGTCACTATGCCATCAAAGGCTAGCGTAGTGCTGCCCGACGAATGCAGGGCGCAGCTGGGCGTCATTGCGGCAGGAGGTGTGCTCGACCAGCCGCTCGTAAAGGCGGGCAAGAGCCATTATATTTACCACGCAATCAACAGGACATGGCCGAGGAACAGGGGAGTCAAGATGAACCCTGTGGACCATCCATTTGGAGGCAAGCAGCACCACAAAGGAAAGAGCAGCATGACCTCAAGGAACGCACCTCCAGGAAGGAAGGTGGGGCACATAGCTGCTAGGCGCGTAGGAAGAAAGAAGAAGGGATAAAATGGTAGAAAGAATCGCTTATAAAGGCTTGATGGGCGACCAGGTAAAGGCCCTGTCCAACGACGAGTTCAACAGGATGATAAAAGCGAGGACAAGGCGCGCCCTTAAGAGGAACTCGTTGAACTACCGCATGCTCAACGAGAAGATAGAGGAGTACAGGAAAAAGGGCATAGACAAGCCAATAAAGACGCATGTCCGTGAGGCAGTCATAGTGCCGCAGTGGATAGGTCTCAAGTTCAAGATACACATGGGTAAGGAGTTCCAGGAGATCGCTATAGCGCCGAACATGGTAGGCAGAAGGCTTGGTGAATTCGTCTATACGAGCAAGCGCGTGCAGCACTCAGCTCCAGGAATAAGGGCTACACGCGGAAGTAAATTCCTATCGGTGAAGTAATTGGAGTATTCATTCAACAGGGACAGGTCCGAAATCGTATTCGCACACATGAAGGACATAAATGCGAGCTACAAGGACTTGTGCAACGTATGCGATTCGGTGAGGTACAAGAGCGTGCCGGAAGCGATAGCTATACTCGATTCCGTCAAGGAGGGCACGCCTCTCCTTTTCAGGAGGCACAACAAGGGCATGGGCTCGAGGCATGAGCTCGGAGGCAAGAAAGGCAGGTATCCGATAAAGTGCGCTTCGATAGTAAAGAAAGCGATAGTTAACGCATCGGCGAACGCATCGAACAAGGGCCTGGATCCGGAGAACATGTTCGTCGTGCATGCAACGGCCAACAAGACAACGATAAACCGCAGGTATCCGTCGAAAGGCATACTCTACCACAGGTCAGGGGGCTATGGGTATTCATCAGCAAGGCGCAGCGACCTTGAGTTCGCTAAGCTCGAAGTCGGGATAGCTACTGGTACTGAAAAAGGGCTCAGTCAGAAGATGCAAAAGGCGATGGAGCGCAGCAGGAAGTACCTCGAGAAGATGGAGAAGCAGAAGCCGAAGGCAAAGGCTGCGAGAGCTGCACCGAAGGACAAAGCGCTCACTCCGCCCACAGGGCCCGCAAAGACTGTGAAGAAGCCCGTACATCCGGAAATGCAGAAGAGGCCAGAGCCTGTAAAGACAGATACGAACGCACAGGAGGATAAAAAAGTTTAATGAGGCATTGCATGGCTATAGAGAATAAATTTTTGAGCGATTCTATAATAAAGCACAGTATATCCAAGTTCATGGAGCAGTCGCTCACCAAGGCGGGCTTCTCAAGGGTGGAGGTGCAGAAGACTCCAGTGATAACTAGGATAACTGTATACGTTCTCAATCCCGGAAGGGTCATAGGCAGGGGCGGCAAGACCATAGACGCGCTTACTGACCAAGTCAAGGAGATGTTCAAGATGCAGAACCCGCAGATAAGCATAGTAGAGGTTGAGAACCGCATGCTTGAGCCGCTTCTCGTGGCTAAGGACATAGCGCAGAAGCTCGAGCGCGGCCTAAACTTCAGGAGGATACAGCAGAGCTACCTCAAGAGCATAATAGCCAACGGTGCGCTGGGGGTAGAGATAATAATCGGTGGGAAGCTCGTCGCCAAGAACGCAAGGGCGAAATCCATAAGGAAGAGCGTTGGGTACATACCTAAGGCTGGAGACGTGACCAACCTGGTTAGGGTGGCTTATGCAACAGCCTACCCGAAATACGGCGCTATTGGCATAAAGGTTAGGATAGTGCCGCCAGGCACTAAATTCCCAGACAGGGAGATAAAGGCGGTAGAGGTCCCGAGATCCATACTCAACGGGTGAATGGGCTGATGCAAAATCGCAATAAACGGTTTGCAGCGGAATCTCTTTATTCATTGCCTAAAAAGTTTGTCTTAATATACAAGCTCCACTACGACGCGTTATAAAATGTATGATGGTTGTTATGCTTCTAGCCTTTGAGACAGGGTTCATAGCCTTCTTCACAATGTTTATACCTGGAGTGCTCCTAGCGTATGCATTGCTCAGGAAGACTGGGCTGCACACCTTTGAGAAGCTGGTTATAGGCTTCATATTTGGCCTCATAGCGCCTGCTACCCTGACGTGGATAGATGCGTATCTGATGCCATACATCCACCTATTTGAATTTTCATTGCCCCTATTCGAGGTCAATGCGCTAATAATAACAATAGTCGCTGCTCTTATATGCTGGAAGGAAGGGGTATTCAATGATTTCTCGCAGTACATCAGCACAAAGGCGAAGCGTGCAGTAGAAGAAAGGCAGATAAGAGTGGTAGAGCACGCTGAATCGATGGAGCTCTCCGAGCTAAGGGCAAACCTTAGGGGCTTTGAGAAGGCGCAGTCAATAATCAAGCAGCATGAAGATGAAGAGAGCGCGCTGAAGCAGAAGCAAGAAGCCGAGCTTTCGCACGCGTCAGGCCTTGGGGAAGAGGAAAAGGCAAAGATATCCGAGCTCCACAACAAGGCTCTTGCCGATTTGGTAGGCAAGCATGTTTCTGAGGAGAAAGGCATGCTCAATGCGCTTAAGGCGGAACAGGCTGAGATAGTGCTCAAGAGCAAGTCTTCCGAGACATCAACACACCGTTCCGTACCTTCGTGGGTATGGTGGGTTCTTCTGCTTTTCATGGTTATTACATTCGCTACGCGCATGCTTAGTGTTCCAATAACGCCGACATTCTTCGAATTCGACCCATACTTCGACATGCTCGCGACAGAGCACCTTCTGACTTTCGGATATCAGCCGCTATTGTCGCATTCCGCGTGGCCCGTTATATCAAACGGCACTGTGATGAGGATACAGCCGCTGATACCGTATCTTGAGGCTTATTGGTACTCGCTTGCAAACTACCTCGGCCCGCACTTCACCACATTCAACACAACACTTATGAGCTATGTAGGTGGGGTATACCCGCCAATCACTGCTGCGCTCCTTGTGTTCGTAATATTCATGCTCCTTTACAATGAATACGACCCATATATAGGTCTAATAGGTGCTTCCTTCGTCATGGCGATGCCGATACTGTTCACCACATTCGTATCAGGGGAGCAGCTCTTGGAGCCATGGGGCATATTCACACTGTTCTTCTTCTTCGCAGCCTATATGCTAGCTGTCAAGAACATGAAGAGCACAAGGCTTGCCATATTTGCAGGAATAGCGTTCGCATCTACTTTCTTGGGCGCCCACTATTATACCGTCGATGCAGGAGTATTGACGCTTTATATAGTGCTGCAGGGAGTCATAAGCTATTTGAGGGGCGACCTGGGCAAGGATTTCTACAAGATGAATGCAATAGTAATAATAGTCATCGCAATATTCCTAGCATTCTATTCACCGTACCACGCGACTCTTAGCGGGCGCATACCGTCGGTGCTCGGAATACCAATAACTGTAAGCGGACCGCTTGCTGCGTTAATACTCATAGCTGTGATAGACTACCTTCCAAGGATTCTGAAGCAGTACCATGTTCTGTTCAATAAGATAGACATGAAGGTGAAAGTGCTGTGGCTCATAATAATAGCTGTAATAGTGCTGGCTCTGCTAGCAGCAACGCCTTTGGGCAAGCCGGTGAAGGGCTACCTGAGCCTGAGCACGAAGTTCACTACTCCATCTACTCCGCTTTTCATGACGGTGCAGGAGTTCGAGCCAACTGGTCTAGCATACAACTTCGGCGCAGCAGGTCTGGGCATAATAGCGTCGAGCATGTTCGGCGTGCCGCTTTTCGTATGGCTTCTATCGGCATTGGCAATAATACTCATATGCATCAGCATATACTATAGAAAGAGCAACACCGGCATATTCTATCTGATGATAGCGCTTCCGCTCATGGTTGCGGCCTTCTCTGAGGTAAAGTACATACCGCACTTCGGCGTTGCATACATAATGCTCTTCGGCATAGTAATAGGGGAGGTAGCAGTGCTGGCAGGTAATGACTTCAAGCTGAAGCACGAGACAGACGAAAGCATATCTGCCCTGATAAAGAGGGCCTATACAGAGCATAAGGACCTCATGTATTTCGTGTTCAGCATAGCGCTGTTCTTCTTCTCGCCAATAATCGCGATAATATACATCTTATTCATACTATTCGCGCACAGGACCGAAAACAGGAACTATATGTGGGCGCTGCTCGTATTCTTCCTGATAGTTGAGATAGCTGGGGCGGCATTGGGCCATCCGATATACGGTGAAAGCTATTCGCTTATACAAGCAGTAGGCTCAACGACCTTGTACTATAGCTCACCATCTACTGCATGCTCGTCCCTGAGCAGCAGCGGCAATTCGATAGGTCTTGACTTATACTGCAATGTTGTTCCAAGCTACTGGCTGTCTGCGCTCTCATGGATGAAGAGCAACATAGGGCCAAGCGGTCCAAGGGTCATGTCCTGGTGGGACTATGGCGACTGGATAAACTGGTTCGGCCAGACACCAACAGTGACAAGAGGCGACAATGCAGATCCAAATGAGGACTTTGCAGTAGCGGCAAACTACGTGCTTGGCCCGAAGGACAATTACACCCCAGCGGTGATGGACAACTTCATGAACACCAACCAGACGAGGTATATAGTGTTCGACCAGGGCCTCATAGCAAAATGGGGCGCTCTGGACTTCCTCGCATGCATAGACATAAACGAGACATCGAGGGCGTTCGCAATAGCTGAGGGCAAGCTGCAGAATCCTCCTGTCCCGTATGCATTGGGTAACTCACCGTGCGAGCTGGCTCACGATCCACAATACGTGCTCGTACCACTGCCTACGCTAATACCAACCATAGAGAAGCCTACGATAAACGAATACTGCTCAATATCCAATTCGAGCACCCAGTATGCGTATTCATACCTTGTGGATAACAATTCCCTCACAAACCAGTCGGTATGCGTCGACCTGAATCCAACTAGCGCCGGAGCGTTCAAGGTATACTATCAAAACGGCACGCAGATGAACGCATACATACAGGCAATCACACAATCGCCTCTTGGGGAGACCGAACTGACAAAGGGGGGCCCACTGTACTTAGAGTACCTGATGGTGTACACGCCCAACGGTCCCAACGATACTATAACAAACGCGCCATCCGAGTTCTACCTGTCGAACTTCTACAAAGGTTTCTTCTTCGGCAAGCTGCCAGGGTTCACGCAGGTATACCCTGCCAATGCAACAGGTATAAACTTCGTCAACAACACATATCCGATACGCATACTCGCGCTCAACAATTTCACAGGGCAGCTGCCCCCGAAGACTTCCAAGCCCAGCTATGTGGAAAACAACTATACATTCCCGTGAGAAAAGAAAGGATTAAATTAATGTTTGGTGTCAATCTTAATGCTCCATCCTGATGGTGGGCTTGTAGCTCAGCCTGGTCAGAGCGGCGGTCTTATAAGCCGTAGGTCGAGAGTTCAAATCTCTCCAGGCCCACTAACATATTGCGCAAGGTGTTCTGGAGCGTCATTTAAGTGGATGGGATGAGGATAAAATTCGTTTGCGACAGGTACTGCGGCGTTGCCCAAGGCGATGTGCGCCGGCTGGCAAGTGATGCAGGAATAAAGCCTCCAGATTCTGACTACGATGCGGTGGTGATAATCGGAGGCGACGGCAGCTTTCTCAACCACGCCCTAGATTATAAGAAGCCGTTGCTGCCCGTGGAAGGGGTGCACAAAGGTCATCTCAAGAGCGTCGGTATGCTCACGGAGCACAAATTCTCAGATCTTCCTGCAGTGCTGCATAAGCTATCAAAAGGTCAATTCAAGGTTGTACCAGAGCCCGTGCTGGAACTTAGGCACTCGGGCAATATACACAGATCCATCGGCGACTTCTACGTCGAGAGGATTGACACGAAGGAGGCAGTCAGGTATAAGGCAGTCATAACCGATGGTGCGAATAAGACTGTCAGTTATGCAATATCGAACGGCTTCATAATCACCACACCCATAGGCTCTACAGGCTATTTCTCATATCCAGACGTGTTGGAGCACCGGCGCCCCAAGCGCATAAATGGCCTCGGCTTCGCCCACATACTGCCCTCTACTGTGAAGGACATGGTAAATGGCAGGAATGTTCCATATATGGTGCGCAGGACCTTCTCCATCAATTCGAAGATTGATATATACCTGGAACGGAACACCGCATACCTGTTTGGTATACCAAAAAGGAACTCAGGGATAAGGCTGTCTGACGGCCATATAAGTGCAAGGGCAATTGAAGGAGGGCTGAAGAAGATAATAGTCTGATTGATAACAATCGCATGCAAGCACACGAATAAATAAATTGCCTGTAATGTGTGCTTGGGCGAAAACATGAAACTCTTTATAGATGGAACATGGGAAGATTCGAGCAGCGGCAGCAAGATAGAAAAGCTCAGCCCTGTTACAGGCGCCAAGATGTATGACTTCCCTGCAGCAACAAAAGAAGATGTTAGCAGGGCTATAGATGCCGCTTACGAGTCTTGGGAAAAATGGTACTCGATGGGCTCTGTGAGCCGTTCAAAGGTCGTATACAAGGCCAAAGCACTGATAGAGAAGAACCGAAAGCAATTGGAAGACATACTTGTGAAAGAGAATGGAAAGATAAGGTCTGAAGCTATCGGAGAGGTCGATGGTGTTATAGACCAGCTCCAGTACTATGCAGAGTTCGCCAGGAAGATGACTGGAGACATAGTAGAAGGCGAGAGCGGAAATAGGAAGATACTACAGTACAAAGTCCCATATGGCGTGGTGGTCGCGATAACTCCCTGGAACTTTCCCGCAGCGATGGTTGCAAGGAAGATTGCGCCAGCTCTCATGACGGGCAACTCCGTAGTCGTCAAGCCCAGCAGCGATACGCCTGGCAGTGCAGAATTCATTGTCAAGATGTTCGTAAAGGCAGGAATCCCGAAGGGCGTGATAAACCTAGTCACAGGCAAGGGGTCTGAAATCGGCGACTATATAATATCACACAAGCATGTTTCATTGGTGTCAATGACAGGTTCGACATCGACGGGCCAGCGCATAATGGAGAAAGCGTCGTCAAACATGGCAAAGCTGATACTTGAGCTCGGCGGCAAGGCGCCATTTATAGTATGGGAGGACGCCGACCTGGCAACAGCCCTCAAGGTATTCATATGGGCGAAGTACTCAAATACGGGCCAGTCGTGCATCGCTGCCGAAAGATTATATGTCCATGAGAAGGTCTTCGACAAATTCATGAAAATGGCAGCGGAAGCATCAAAAAGGCTGAGTGTGGGCAACCCAGAGAAGGCTAAGATGGGTCCTCTAATAAACAAGGTTGCTCTGGATAACATAGCCAAATATGTCGATGAAGCAGAAGCAGAAGGCGGCAAGGTGATAACCGGCGGCGGGAAGCCAAAGCTGGCAGGCGCATTGAAAAGAGGGTATTTCTATCAGCCAACAATAGTTACTGGAGTGAGTCAGAAATCAAAGCTGTTTCAGGAGGAGATATTCGGGCCGGTCATAGGCGCAGCAAAAGTATCATCAGTAGAGGAAATGTTTGATAAGGCAAACGACTCGAAATACGGCCTCGCGTCATACCTCTTCACGAAGGACCTGAGCTTAGCGAACAGGGCCGCTGAGGCAATACGCTTCGGCGAGCTCTATGTCAACATGCCCGGGCCGGAGGCTTCGCAGGGCTACCACACGGGCTTCAGGATGACAGGGCAAGCAGGTGAAGGGAGCAAATACGGCATCGCCGAATACCTCAAGCTGAAGAATGTTTATCTGGAGTATTAAGTGATTATATGGCAGAAAGCAGAATCAACAAGATATCAAAAGAGTTCTACGGCGGCATATACAAGGCCCCGAACAGGGGTTACTTGAAGGCTATAGGGAAATCAGATGAAGACTTGAAGAAGCCGATGGTCGGCATAGGTGCAGCATGGAGCGAGACTGGCCCGTGCAACATACACACGCTCATGCTCGGCAGGCAGGCTGCCAAAGGGGTTGCTGCTAACGGAATAACATCTTTCCTATTCGCCACTCCTGTAGTGATAGACGGCATAGCGATGGGCTCAGAAGGGATGAAGTACTCTCTCGTGAGCAGGGAAGTGATAGCCGATACTGTGGAGATGATGATAAAGTCCAACGGCTACGACGGGTTTGTAGGCATATCTGGGTGCGACAAAACAAGCCCTGCAATGATGATGGCGATGGCGAGGATGAACCTTCCCTCCATATTGCTCTATGGCGGCACTACGCTCAACGGCAATCTCCACGGAGAGAAGATAACCATGCAGGAGATATTTGAGGGAGTGGGGTCATATTCCAGCGGCAAGATGTCGATAAAGGAACTCAAGGAGATTGAAGACAACGCCATACCGTCAGCAGGTACCTGCGCAGGCCTATACACTGCTAACACCATGGGCATGATGACAGAGGTGCTGGGCCTTGCGCTGCCAGGGAGTGCATCCATACCGGCAGTAGATGGAGGCAAGTCAGATTATGCATACAGGACTGGGGAAGCAATGCTTACCATAATGGAAAATGGGATAAAGCCCAGGGATATATTGACATATGAAGCTTTTGAAAATGCTGTAACAGTTCTTATGGCAAGTGGAGGCTCTACCAATGCAGTGCTACACCTGCTCGCAATAGCTCATGAAGCATCAGTGAAATTGGCATTGGACGATTTCACAAGGATAGGCAAGAGAACAGCTGAGATAGTGAACATGAAGCCTGCTGGTGCGTTCACCATGGAGGACCTTAACAATTACGGCGGCGTTCCGCTGATAATGAAAAAGCTCATAAGGGCAAATCTGATCAACTCGGACCAGATAACTGTTACGGGCAGGACTATAAGGGAGAATTTCGAGGGCATCAAGCTGGCAGAAGACAATCCTGATATCGTAAGGGATGTGAAGAAGCCGTTCCACAAGGTCGGAGGCATACACATATTGAAGGGCAGCCTTGCTCCTGAAGGTGCTGTAATAAAAGCTTCGGCTTCAGGGATGCTCTCGCATGAGGGGCCTGCAATTGTGTTCGATTCTGAGCAGGAAGCATTCTCTGCAGTCACAAAGGGAAAAGTGAAAAAAGGAAATGTAGTTGTAATAAGGTATGAAGGACCAAAGGGTGGCCCAGGAATGCGCGAAATGCTATCTGTTACTGCAGCAATAATTGGCAGAGGTTTAGGCGAAAGCGTAGCTCTAGTAACTGATGGAAGATTTTCTGGCGCAACTCGCGGGCTCATGGTGGGGCATGTCACTCCAGAAGCATATGTTGGAGGCCCAATTGCACTTGTTAAGGACGGCGATACTATAAGCATAGACGTTGCAAAAGACAAGCTAGACCTAAAGGTAAGCAACGATGAGCTTGAGAGAAGGCTCAAAGCCCTTAAGCTCAGGCCTCCGTTATATGCATCGGGCTTGCTGTCGCATTATGCGAAATTAGTAACTGATGCATCGCACGGAGCTGTGCTCTCCTAGTTAGCTACTTAGGCGCCTTCCAGGTGCCTTTTACAACCCACGGTGGCTCGTCAGGGTTGAAAGGCTCCATGCCATCAACTTTATACTCTTCCAGTATGCGTTCGTTGATCTCTACCCCGAGCCCTGGCTTGCCGCTTATTGTGTAAGCCCCGTCCTCAAGCTTGTATCCGCTCTTTACAACCTTCTTCTTCCAATCCGGCCAGAAATGCTCAAAGCTTTCCTGCATGAAGAAGTTCGGTATAGTTACATCTATATTGAGCGTAGCTGCGGTCTGTATCGGTCCAAATGCATTATGGAAGGCGACCTCCGCACCGAAAGACTCTGCCATAGATGCTATCTTCTTCCCTTCAAGCACGCCCCTCGCATTGGTTATATCGGGCTGCAATATATCAACAAGGTCATCCACAAGATAGGGCAGGAACAAGTTTTTGTTCATCACCCTCTCTCCTAGTGCTATTGGTATACTGGTTGTATCCCTGAGCCTCTTGAGCCCAACTATATTGTCTGGATGCACGGGCTCTTCTATGAAAGCGGGCTTAAGGCCCTCGAGCGCCCTAGCAATGCTTATAGCAGCATTTGCATTAAACCTTCCATGGCATTCTATGAGCACATCCGCACCTTTTGCTGCACTTTTTACTGCACCTACAACATCGACCGCATGCTCTATGTGCTTCTTGTCTACGACATCATAGGCGTTGCCGAAAGGATCAAATTTCATCGCTTTGAAACCGGCTTTTGAAACCTCTTTCGCTTTCTTAGCAAAGCTCTCTGGAGAAACACAGTCTGAATACCAACCGTTTGCATAGCCCTGTATTCTCTCATTAAGCATGCCTCCAAGCATTTTGTATACGGGCATACCATAAATCTTCCCCATTATGTCCCAAGAGGCTATCTCAAAAGCACTGAAAGCAGAGGTGGTCTCCATTGATTCGGGCATATAGAATGAATGCTTGTAGACCTCAAGTGAATTCCTCTCTATTTCTGTCGGATCCTTTCCCTTCAATATTCTAGCTATCTCCTTTGCCTCTTCCATAACTGGCTTTGTCATTAATGTAGTGGGCGCCTCCCCGTATCCCACAACGCCATCTGATGTAGTGAGCCTAAGAACTATTATTGTAGAACTCCATGGGCTCGAATTCTCTCCCTTGCTTATATCCCCTACTTCTATTATCTCAATATCCCTTATCTTGCTCATGTACTCACCTATATACATTACGCTCTACATCAAACCATAAATAGTTTCTCAATTCATGTAGATACATATATAATATTCATAAGTGCGTGTGCATATCGCCGAGCTGAAGAATGCAAATCATGGTGCAGTTGATGTTATACCAGCACAAGAAATACGGCATGGTTACGCCTACTGTAACGCTTTCAAAGCGCAATTCAATAGATTCCGAAGCGGCAAAATCGCTAATGCGCTTCCTTAAGAAATCAGGAATCAAGGGTGCATTTATCGCAGGATCTACTGGAAACACTCCGATGTTGAGCACAAAGGAGCATAAAGCCCTAATAGAGCAGTATACACAATATGCAAAGAATGAGCACCTAGCAACATTTGTGGGCATAGGCCGGGATTCTATTGAAGATACATTGTTGATGGGAAAATACGCTATAGATTTGGGGGCTGACAAGCTCGTTATAGTAACTCCTTATTATATCAAAGAGGACCAAAGGCAATTGCATGCCTATTATTCAAAGCTTTTGGGCAAGCTTGATTCCGAAGCACTTATATACAATGTTCCAGCCCTCACTGGAAATAATATAGAAGCAGAAACAGTGGCCAAGCTTGCAGATGAGAATAGCAACCTTGAAGGAGTGAAATCCACAAACACTGATTTCAACCAGTTCCAGAAACTGATATATTATACTAGAAGGAGCTTCCTAGTTTTCCAAGGATATGACCACCTCCTGCTTCCCTCACTTGAGCTTGGTGCTTCTGGCGGAGTATGTGGCACAACAAATTTTACCGATGTTGCAGCAAAGCTCTATTCATCATACAATAAAAAGGAAACAGACAAGTGCATTAAGCTGCACAAAGAACTGTCTAGGATATACCATTTGTTAGAACCTTACGAGTTCCCAGCGATATATAATGCAATGTTCTACAAGCTAGTCATGAAGAATACAAGAGGGGGAGAGCTCGGCATGCCGAGCAAAATAAGCAAGAAAGAGATTGATGTGATGTTAAAGGCGCTAAAAAAACCCTTATAATGCCCGATCTATAGGACAAAGACATTTTTTATCCGTGATTTTTCGTTTAGCATATCATAGGTCTTGAATGCGCTAACAGGGAACCTTGTTATCAGCTTCTCCAATATGCCTCCATACTTCTTCTCTATCTCTACCATGTCATTGACCCCCATCTCAAAGTGGGTCCTGTTGGAATTGACGCTGCCGAAGACTATCCTGTTGCCTAAAACCATATCATAGCCCAGCCTTGCGATATCGATGCTCTCTACTGATGTTCCTCCTGTAACGCTGAGAAGGCAACCAATACCATTTATACCCATCAGCCCAAGTGAATCCCTCACAGCATCGGGGTTCCCTGTAGCTTCAATGACTATGTCAATGCTCTTGCCTATTGTTTTAGGCAACGCTGCAATGCCTCCCTTCGACGAATCTATGTGCTCTATGCCTAGGGCTTCAAATATATTATTTTTGATGCCACTTACACTGGACCTATCAACCGAAAAGACATCAATGCCCCTGAGCCGCAGCTGCATGGCGGCGAAAAGGCCTACAGACCCTGTACCTAAAACTACTGCTGTACGAGGCTCCCATATAATGCGTTTCTGGATCGCGAATATCTGTGTTATCGCCTTCTCGGTTATGCTGAACGGCTCGAGCATCACCGCAACCCTCTTTATTACATCAGGTATCTTTACTAAGAAGTCAGGCACTTCCTTATAATATTCTGTCATATATCCATGTGCGCCCTTGATGCCTCTCTCAGTATAGTTGCCAGTAAGGCACATATCTGATTGGCCATTGATGCAGTTTATGCAGCCGTCTGGCCTCCTCACTGTGGCAACTACAATGTCATCTTTCTTAAAGCCTTTCACATTGCTTCCAACTTCTTCAACTACCCCTATAGCCTCATGCCCTACTATGAGGTATTCGCTGCCTGCCGGTGCCTCTCCGTACAGGCCCTCCCCAATTTCCTTATCCGTGCCGTCCATGCCTACCTCTATCACTTTCACGAGCACTTCATTGCTTCCGATTGCTGGCTTATCCACCTCCCTGACCATCAAGCTGCCCTTCACTTTCGGCACTACGGTAACTGCTTTGATATAATCACCTAATCAATATCGCCCTCGCTGGAGCCCCGTCGCATTTGATTTTGAGCGGCAGGCCTACAAATGTGTATTCTCCTGCAGGAACCCCTTTTAGGTATATTCCTTCAAAGAGCGTCATATTATCTATGGTGACCTCGTGTACTATATCATCGGTATTAAACTTTTTAATGCTGAGATAGTCTATTCCAAGTGTCTTTACTCCCTTAGAAACTAAGTACCTAGCTCCATCCTCTGACAAGTGTGCAAAATCCTTCCTAAACTTTCTGTACTGTTTCAGAGAGTTATTGGTCTTGAGCAGTATTATATCTCCCTTCCTTATATCGAATCTTCTCAGCTCCGATGCCCCTATTATATTGCCTTTTTTGGTTAGGTCAAGGACCTTGCACCTGCCATAGAAAGTATCCAAAGGCAGTTTGTCGGCTGTTTTCCCCCCGGTTTTTATATGCCTTTCGGCATCTGCATGTGTCCCAGTATGGCTGCCCATGTGTATCAGGGAAACGTTAGTGGGGCTCTTAGGTATGCTTGAATGCCTATAGATATGCAGCTCGGGATCCCCAGGATATACCATCATGCCTTCTTCTATTGTCATAGATATGTCATATATCTTCATGTG
This sequence comes from Candidatus Micrarchaeia archaeon, assembly GCA_049965155.1. Lineage (GTDB taxonomy): Archaea > Micrarchaeota > Micrarchaeia > Micrarchaeales > Micrarchaeaceae > JAMCYB01. Next base: position 44,594 of record JBMFWP010000002.1, read on the forward strand.
CACCGAGCAGTATATATTCTTTAAATGTTAAATAATGATTCTGTCAAAGATAATACAGAGATAAAGGGATTTGATTGGGCCTTGATTACGGGATAATAGGGAACTGCAGGACAGCCGCGCTTGTCAAGAGTGATACATCAATAGATTGGCTGTGCTTCCCGCGCTTTGATTCACCCTCAATATTTTCAAAGATACTAGATATAGACAAAGGTGGCAGCTTTAAGGTATTCCCTGTTGGCGAATATAGCATAAGGCAGTCGTACATAGAGAACACCAATGTTATCAAGACTACTTTCTATAACAGTGAATCAGAGTTTGATGTCATAGACTATTTCCCTTATTACAGGAAGAGCAGCATTACGCTAAGGAACTCAGAGATACACAGGGTCATAGTGCGCAGGCGTGGCAAGCCGATAATAAAAGTGCTGATAGACCCTAAGATGGAATACAACAAATATGCGCCTAGCCGGCAGATTGAGACAGACAAGCTAGTATTCTCATACAAAAACACCAAATTGTACCTGTATTCTAACCTTGGCCTGAAGGAGCTGCATGACGGCAACGAGATTGCACTTCCGGAAAAGGGATACATCTTGCTTGCATATAACAAGCTCAAGTATTCTACGGACATCAAATACATAATGCAGGAGATGGAAAATACGGTAGAATATTGGAGATCATGGTCAAAGGGGATCAAAGGCGGCAGAAAGTACCGGCAGCTGAAGGTCCGCTCTGCATTGACACTGCGCCTACTGACATACGAGGACACCGGGGCCATAGTGGCCGCGAGCACTACTTCAATTCCAGAGGTGAAAGGCTCTGTCAGGAACTGGGACTACCGCTACTCATGGGTACGCGATTCATCTTTCACGGTGCAGGCGCTGATTAAGCTAGGCCTCATAGGGCCTGCATACAGCTTCATAAAATGGCTTAACATGATATACGCAGAGCATGGGGTAAGCCTACAGGCGCTGTTCAAGGTCAATGGCGGAGATTATATCGGTGAGTATACACTGGCAGATATGGCAGGCTACGAAGGCTCAAAGCCTATACGCATAGGCAATGAAGCTTACAAGCAGCGCCAGATAGACATAATCGGCGAGTTGGTCAACTCCCTTTACCTGTTCTATTTGAAGCAAAATGCCAGCCCTGAAATCAGCGAGATAAGCTGGGATCTGATATTCGGATTTGTCGAGACAGCAATCACTGAATGGAAAGAGAAAGACCATAGCATATGGGAGTTCAGGGGCACCAACAGGCATTATACATTTTCCAAGGTCATGTGCTGGGTAGCTGTAGACAGAGGCATAAAGATCGCCAAGAAGCTAGGTCATACGGATGTAATAGAAAGGTGGTCCAAAGCAAGGGAAGAGATTAAATTGAGCGTGATTAAGCATGGCTGGAACAGCAAGGTGCAGGCTTTCACACAGTACTACGGCTCGACCAGCCTAGACGCCAGCTTATTGCTCATGCCAGCATTCGGCATAATAAGCTGGAGAGATAAGAAGATGATAAGTACGATAGAGGCGATAAGAAAGGGGCTTGTGAACGGGCCTTTTGTGATGCGCTATAAGAGCAAAGACGAATTCGGCACTCCAAAAAGTGCTTTCATAGCGTGCTCATTCTGGTTCATCGATGCCCTTTACCATACCGGAAAAAGAAAAGAGGCTTTAAATATGTTCAAGCAAATAATATTATTTCAAAACCATATGGGCCTGTTTTCAGAGGATATTGATATGGAGAACAACGAGCTACTCGGCAATTTCCCACAGGCGTATTCACATATAGCATTGATAAATACTGTTACTACCCTATTTGGAGAAGGCAAAACATGATAAACCTGTATAACCCGCAGAATGTCGGGCTTATAAGCGCTCTTGTGATATCATACCTACTTGGATTAGTGCACGGCATCACCCCAGACGAGCATACATGGCCAATAACTTTCTCATACGCCATAGGCAGCTATAGCGTCAAGGGAGGGGCAAAGGCAGGGCTAGTATTTTCGAGCGGCTTCACGCTGCAGAGGTCCATACTATCGGAGATAGCATATCTTGCGCTAGCTGGCGTATTCATGACTAGCGTTGCGTTCGGGATCACATACATAGCAGTCGGCGCTGCAATGTTCGGTGCAGGAGTTTACATAAAGAACAAAAAGATGTATCCTCATTGGCACTGGTTGGAGGAGAAGCTGTCATATATAACAGGAATACACAAGCCTAGAGACAAGATCCAGAAGAGAGAGATGGAGCACAAGCTCAATCCTGTGATGGAAGAGGGGAAGGACCTTAAGCCGGTCCCCTCGAAGCTTGCTTTTGCGCACGGAGTAATAGCGGGCTTTGGATTCGGCGCATTTGCGCTTATAATATACACAGTTATAGCACCGGTGATGCCAAACATATGGTTTGGCTGGGTTCCGGGCTTCCTGTTCGGCATTGGCACAATGACCATGCAAGTAATCTTCGGCAGCATATTTGGGGCATGGCTTACAAAAGTTAAGAAACTTACTATAAAAGGCATGCAATACATAGCAAGATACATAAGCTCAAATGTGCTGTACTATGGAGGCATAGCATTCGCTGTCGCTGGGGCTTTGATACTCAAATTCCCGCAGATACTTACATACGGCGTAATAACGCCAATAAAGGTGCACAACCTGCATGACCTCGGCGTAGGCTTCTTCATAGTAATATTTGTAGTGGTCGTGATAGGGATAGTATCATATATAGAAGGGATGAAAAAGGTCGAAAAGCTAGGGTATACTAAATCATAGTGTTGTGTGGTATTAGTGGAAGGGCATAATTTCAATTTTGAAGCAATGGAAGGCATGCGCAATGCATCCTTCAACGAGGATGAGATAATGGGATTTCTCAGAGTCAAGGAGCGCATGAGCGTACTGGATTTGGGTGCTGGAGATGGCTTTTTTGCCAAGATGTTTATAAGGAGGGGTGCAGAAGTTACGGCTGTCGATGAGAACAGCAAGTATTTTGAAGATATGGATGAGCTTGGGATAAAAACAAAAAAGGGCGATATATGTACATTCAATGATGGGAAATATGATTTGGTGTTCATGGCTAATGTTTTGCATGACCTCGATTGTCATGCCACCCTCCCTAAAAGCATATCAAAGATGACTAAAGGCGAATTGGCAATACTTGAGTTCAAGGTCGATACGCCATTCGGCCCTCCATCAAATATACGGTTGAGCCCTGAAGATGTAGAGGGCATTTTCAAGCCTGCGGGCTTCAAATTGGTTAAGCAGAAGGAATTCAAATATCATTACATAATGCTATTTAGCAAGTAAATACACTCAACTGGGCTGGTTATCATTGTCATCTGGTCGGATTTCTGTCTCCTCAGATATTGTTTCGGTTGCATTAGCCAAGGACGCTTTTCTACCTCCCCTTTTCGTTTGCCTGCCGGTGCGTGCATTGGCAAACTCTATGCCTAAGTCCTCATCAGTCTTGCTTCCCATCCATTCCTTTATGTACGTCGCTATGTTCTTGAAAGGTCTTGTGTACCTGTCAGTAAGCATATAGTAGTTGTCCTCGTGCTTAAGAAGACCCACCTGCACCGCGTAATCGAGATACCTCTTTGCCGTAGCTATAGGTATGTCTTTAGGTACATCCCGTAGCCTGAGCTGACCTTTCCTTTTCGTTTCTAGCAGCAACGCCGAAAACCTATACGCTTCGGTTTCGCTTTCGAAAAAAACTTTTGCTATATCCTTAACGCTCGGGTTCTTAAGCTTCTCCCTGAGCGGCGCATCCTCAAATTCCCAGTACTTTATGGACATTGCATCAACAATAGTATTAGCCAAGAAATCTATTTATTCTTGATGAATGTCAGCACGTCTCCTTCTTCAAGGATATGGTTGACTCCGACCCTCTGGTTCTTGAACTTGACGCTTCCGCCTTCAACGTATGCAGATTTGAGCTCGTCAGCTATGTCTGTATGGAGCTTTTTTGCTGCATCGCCTACTGTCGACCCTCTCTTTAATATGAGCGGCTCAACCTCTGCCTTGTCAAGCCTATGCTTCAGGTATACTGTGATTATGCCCAAGTTATTGTATATGCCATCTATAAGCGAATCAACATTCCGCTTGTTTATCATGCTTACCGGGAACACCTCTATAGCATACCGTGACCGTATTTTTTCCGCTATGCCCTCGTAATCCGGCACAAGGTCTATCTTGTTCAGTGCTACTATGGCCTTTATGTATATCGACCTACCTGCGAGCAGGCTTATCAGTTCATCCTCATCTATCCTGCTCCTTATCCTTACTATTGAATTTGCCATGCCTAAGCCGAAGAAAATCACCTGCAGTTCCCTGTATGTCAGCGTTGATTTGTTTACTTCTATGCGCAACCCCTGGCCTTTTGAGTCGAGTGCCAGCACGTCTGGCCTCTCCACATTCACATATATATTCAGCGCCCTGAATTCGTCCATCAGCTTGTCGAGCTGCGCCGGGCTTGTCGCGTCTATGACGAATACTATGAGGTCCGATATCCTTGCAGCCGATATTACTGATCTCCCTCCACCTACACCCAGGTGTGCATTCTCTATAAGTCCAGGAAGGTCAAAGACCTGGATGTGCGCATGGTTGTGTATGAGCATTCCAGGAACTATCTCAGTAGTAGTAAATGCATAGCTTGCCGTCTTTGATTTTACATTGGATATTGCATTAATGAGAGTGCTCTTCCCGGCGCTTGGGAATCCAATCAGTGCAACCGTAACATCTCCAGCTTTCTTGACGAAAAAGCCCTTGCCCTTCTTGCCCTTGCTGCCTTCTATAATGTCCCTTTTTGTCCTTGCGATCTTTGCGCGCAGTATACCAAGGTGCTTGTTTGTAGCCTTATTGTACTTGGTATTTGAATACTCTTTCTCCAACTCTTCGAGCTTATCCTTGAGCCCTTCCACCTTCTCCATAAAAACCAGATCTCTATTTATGGATGTATACGCAGATACATCAAAGTAGAAACACTTTTACTACTCTTATCGATAAAATAGTATACGCTTAAATATATTAACAGTTAACCTTAAAAATGTTACAACAAAGTGTGAATAAAATGGCAGCAAAGAAACGTGCCGCTAAGAAGGCAAAGAAGTCTAGCGGCAAGAAAAAGGGAAAGAGTAAGAAGAGGTAATTGAGGCGGTTGTTACCGTTTCTGATTTTTTATTTTTTTCTGATTTTTTATTATATTTTTGTTTTGGTGCATGCTCAGTGCGTCTTTTCTATTTCATAAATTTTGCAAACTTCTTCTTGAAATTCCTGTCGTTCTTCATGCTGTTAAACATCTTCTTCATCTTATTGAAATCGGCCAGGAACTGGTGGACATCTCGCTCAGTAGTTCCGCTTCCCATTGCTACTCTCTTTATCCTATTGGGGTTGTGCATCAGTTTCTCGTCGGTCCTCTCCTCTTTGGTCATTGAGCCTATTATGACCTTGTACTTGTTCAGCTTCTCCTCACCCTGATTTACCAACTCTTTAGGCACATCTGCGGCGCCGAGCATGCTGAAAACATTCTTCAATGGGCCCATCTTGTTGAGCGCCTTCAGCTGGTTGTAAAAAGTCTCAAAGTTCAGGTTTTCCATATCTACGTCTTCTGGTTTTATTGCAGCCTCCTTTATCGCCTGGTTCACGCCGTCCACGAGCGAGAGTATATCTGGTATGCCTAATAGCCTGCCTATGAACTTGCCGGGATCATAAGGTTCAATGTTTCCGAGCTTTTCTCCAGTGCCTATAAACATTACCTTGACTTTTGCTGCATTGGCTGCGCTCAGCGCTCCGCCCCCTTTTCCAGATCCATCCATCTTAGTTACTATTATTCCAGTCAGCTTTATTGCCTCGTCAAATTTCTCAGCTTGCTGCTTTGCTACATGCCCTATATCCGCATTTATGACCAGGACCTTCTCATCTGGGCTGAATGCGTGGTTTATGGCCTTCAATTCATCTACTAGCTCATCATCTAATGCGCTCCTTCCACTAGTGTCGCATATAATGACCTTCCGGTCTGCATGAGCCTGAAGCGCCCCCTTTACTATTTTAGTGGGATCTTTTTCTCCCTTGATCCCGAAGAATCCTACATTCGCCTGCTTTGCGAGAGTCTCGAGCTGCTCGTATGCAGCTGGCCTGGAAACGTCACAGCATATCACTGCTGCGCTGAGGCCTCTGTCCTGGTAGAATTTCGCGAGCTTCGCTGCTGTGGTCGTCTTTCCAGAGCCGTATAAGCCTGCAAGCAGTATTCTCTTAGGCTTAAGCTCTGGGCTGTATACACTGCCTACAAGCGCTACAAGCCCCTCATAAACAAGATTGGTTATATAGTCGCTTGGCGCAACACCCTCAGGAGGCTTGCTCTTCAGCGCCTTTTCCTCTATCTCATGCGTGAAGTCAAATACAAGCTGCACGTCGATGTCAGCGCCTAGCAAAGATTTTTGTAGCTCCTTATTAAACTCTTTAATCGTCTTGGCATCTATTATGGTTGCCCGTGTGAGCTTTGCCATCGCCTGCCTGAGACCTTCGCCTAAATCCATAAATACACCTAAAAATCACATAAGAGACCAATAGATAGGCATTGCTAAGCCATATATACTCTATACCTAATAAAATATTAATACAAGCCTAAATAATAAATGGGAGAAGCATATGAAGCTGTTGCTGGCACAGGCCAACTTGACCCTTATGGGCGGCGCCGAGCGCGTTCTGCTCAAGATAGCGCAGCATTACGGTGCAAAGATATATACTGCAGAATACAATAAGAAATCTACTTTTCCAGAATTCTCAGAGCTGGATGTGGAAGTTATAGGCAAGCCCGTCATTTCGAAGATACTCCCATATGGGCGTGTAATGCAGGGCCTTAATTACGGGCTGAGCTTCTACAACTTGAAGATCAGCGAAGATTATGATGTCATAAATGCGCACATGGCTCCAAGCCACTGGGCAAGGCATAAGAACGAACGGGTAATATGGTACTGCCATACGCCCCTCAGGGACATATATGACCTATATGAGTACAGGCTGTCCCTGAAAAAAGCGTATCAGAAGCCTGTGCACATACTTGGCGCCAAAGGCGTGAGGCGGATAGACAAGAAGGTAGTGAAGGACATAGAATTCATCTTCGCTAACAGCTCTAATACTGAGTCCAGGATACGCAAATATTACGGAAGGGAAGATGCGGAAGTGCTCAACGGAGGTATAGACTACAAGCAGTACAAGGATCTAGGCGATGGGAAGTATTTCTTCTATCCATCAAGGATATCGCAGAACAAGAGGCAGGAATACGCTATACATGCATTCTCAATATTTAAGAGGAGGACAAAGGGCTACAAGCTCGTGCTGTCCGGCGCAGTATCTAAGGATGATTTCTACGCTTCATACTACAACAGGATCAAGGACGAAGCGGCGAAGGTAGGTGATGTACAGATAATAGAGAACCCCAGCGACTCGAAGCAGAGGAACCTTTTCGCCCACTCTTCGGCAGTGCTGTACACCCCGATAAATGAGGATTATGGATTGGTGCCACTGGAAGCGATGGCAAGCGGCAAACCTGTGATATCAGTCAACGAGGGCGGGCCTCGAGACACCATAGTCAATGGTAAGACGGGATTTCTTGTGAATAGCGAGAAAGAAATGGCAGCCAAGATGCAGATGCTTGTCGAAAACCCCC
>JBMFWP010000003.1:0-48482 GCA_049965155.1 Candidatus Micrarchaeia archaeon
CATATATTTCACCTATATATCAGAAACCTTCATTATAAATTTACTCTCCTCCACATCCTCCCATATATTTCACCTCCATTTAAAGCATCAATATATATTTTCTAAGTTTAATACACTGTATTCCAATCTTAATTTACTCTCCTCCATTTCCTCCCATATATTTCACCTGCTTCAGCATCTCTGAAAGGATTTAAATACCTTTCTTTGAGGATTTTGTATCTTTTTATACGCAGATACCCTCTCTTTCCATATGCCTGGTTTGCAATGTTTTTCTGCTAAAAAAACGACACCCTTATGTATTATTGATCAATGCTCATGTGACCTATAATGCCCGTTATGCTCATCGTCAAGGCTGAACCTCCCAACTGTCCTCTTGCGCGAGCTTGCGAAAGGCGTGAACTCCCTGCCGTTGCCCGAATAGAACTTAGAGAAGAACTCAACATATATCAGCCTTGCACCTTGTATTCCTGGCTCAAACATCGCTATAACTATATTGAAAAGCTGCCCTACTATAAGTATTAACGTCCCAACAAGGCCCAAAAGGAGCGAATGGTGCCACGCATGCAGGAATATGAAGTCTATCACCTCTGCGAGTATTACTGAAGCCAACAGTATGCCTACAAGCCTAGTATAGGACAGTATGTGGCTTATGAGCGATGGCAGCTCCATGAGCGACCCTATCTTCTCTATGAATGCTATGAGCGCTATGCCTGCAATGAGCAGCACATAAGAGAGTACGGCCATAGGGTTGGAAGGGCCTAGAACCGCTTTGTGCAGTATATTGAGGCCAAATATCACGAAGCCCCACGCAGCCATGAGCCATCCGACCTTGCCAAGTGCCTCCTTCTTCTCGCCTATTGCGAGCTTGTTAAGTATACCCAACACATAGCCGAACGAAACCATGAACACTCCAATCCAGCCTGCTATTACAAGCAACGTAGGCAGCCCGAGCTCGACATTGAACAATGCAGTATAAGGCAGCTGGAAGCCAAAGTACTCGTTGAACACTATGCCAAGAGCCATAGCTATTATAGAGCCCGGTATTATCGATTTCGCCAATATCTTTAAGCCATTGTCGCTGACTATCATATGCACGAATGATGTGAGCGCCTTTGGAAGCCTGCTGTGCTTCTTTGGATGGTTCAGCCTGTTGAGCAGCCAGAGAGAGCCAAGGAGCATTACCGCCCCATATCCAAAATCGCCTACCATAAAGCCGAAGAATATCGGAAATGCTATTGCAAACATGATTGTTGGGTCTATCTCGTCACTCTTAGGCAGCGAGTAGAACCTGACGAAGAACTCAAATAGCTTGAATGTGACAGGATTGGACATCTTTGTAGGAGGAAGCTCCTTGGCGTGCAGCGTCTCAACAAGAACCATACCGCTAGTTATCTTATCAAGGAGCGTTCTGAGCTTCTTAAGCTTTTCTGATGGTACCCAGCCTTCCATCACTATCGCACTGCCAGTTGCCCCCATCCTTGTGAGCACTTCTATCTTGCCCAGCTCTATGTCGAACCCCTCGCGTATGGCGCTAACTCTATCAAAATAGGCATTGGATATTGCATTGAGCTTGTCCTCCAATGCTGCCCTCTCCTGCAAGAGCTTGCGCGTCTCCTTTGCGGTGCTTGCGAGTATCTCCTTGGGTGTGCCCTTCAGTTCGGGCACAGAATCGACGTACAACTTTTGAAGGTGCGACACCGCCCTGCTGAAGTCCTTCTCGCTGCCTCTCTTAACTGTCGCTATCGCTGAAGTATTGCCCTTATCATGCATTATGTAAACCTTGTCGTGCAAGCCCCTCAATTCATTTTCCGCTTCTTGCAGGTCCTTTCCCGACATCACGAATGAACTCAAGCTCCTCCCATTCAGTATTGCAAGGTCGTGGCTGAACCATTCGAGGCTTGTGCATATCCTCGCTGTGCTGTCGAGGCTTTTCCGCCTCGCTTCTATATGCTCTATCGATTTGCTCAGTTCTGATACTTTCTTGTCTATGTCTATCGAATCCGCTTCCCTCTTTAAGTCTTCGATGCTGCTGAATGAAAGCTTGCCCTTTGGCTGCTTCGGCATCAGCTGCCTCTCGAGCGCCCTGAACCTCTGTGCATAATCTGCAATGCTCTTGTACATAGAATTCTCAGCGTTTCCAAGCATGCCCCTTGCCTTCTCGTCCAAGGGGTCTATTTGCATTGCACCGGTGTCCTGCAGAGCTGCTAGAGCCTCAAGGTAGTGCCTTTTGGCTACAGTTATCCTCACCTTGCTCATCTTTTCCGGCTTGAACAATTCAAACACCAAACTCTTCAAGTACCTCTTCTTCGAATATCTCAAGAGCCTTATCAGGACCTATATGCTTTATCCCCTTTGCCTTAGCCCTTGCATCGTCGACTATCTTTGCCGCCTCCTTGGATGCTTTCGCATTGGCATCGGCAACGGCCTTCTCATAGCTCTTTTTCCCTTCCTCTTCTGCCTCAGCTATCTTTTTTGAATAATAATCATTCGCCTCGGCGATCTCATTCTTTGCGGTCTCTTCTGCTTCACTAACCTTTCTAGCTGCTTCATCCTCTGCCTCCTTTATCCTCTTCAGCGTCTCTATTTCTCCTGCCATGCAAACACTATGTCAAAAATATAATTATCAATGCAGCCGCAGCTATTGCAGCAGCCAGGTTTATTAACACGATGGTTCTTCTTATCCTCTTGAACCTAATTAATGCAACATTCTCTTCAGCTTGCATTTCCTATCTTCCTCTTTATGAATTTTAGAGAAACAGTCTGGTCTCTTTCTAGGTCCTCCAGCCTCTGCTTTATGTACGATGCCTTCGCATCTAGATCTGGCATCACCACATTCTCTATTGCATTAGCCCTCCTGTTGAGCTTCTCTATCTCATGCAGAAGCTTCCTTAGCGAGTTTTCCTTCTCAGCTATCTCTATGAGTAGCTTGAGCAGTGTCGAATAGTTCTTTCTAACGTCCTCTACAGAGGAAGGCACCGATATAAGCTCATAAGCATCGCTTCTTCTGACTGCGCTCTCCATGTCTAGTGAAGGTATGCGCACTCCCATAACGTTCCTTACATCGACGCTGACCCTCTCTATCTTTTGCTCTACCGCGATCCTCTCAAGGTTGGCCCTACCTGCCTGAGCCTCTGCTATCTTTGTGCTGTCCATCGCCCTAAGAACATGCTCGTTAAGGTTAGCTCTGAGCAGTGTTATCGTGCGTGCCAGCTTGAAGAATTCCAATATCAGGCTGCTCCTCTTCATCTTCAGGAGCGAGAGCCCTTTGGCTGCAACCCTCCTCCTGTTTTTCGTCTTTATGAGCTCCAGCCTGGTTGTCTTTATATCATTCTTCATCCTTCTCTGCCTCCTTCCATCTGCCATACTTCTTTATGTATTCATCCTTTACTCTCTTCATCTCGCTCACATCAAGCGAAGAGAGCAGGTCCCAGCCCAATGACAGCGTGTCCTCTATTGACCGGTCTTCATAATACCCCTGTCTGACGAATTTGTCTTCGAACATATTGGCGAAATTTAAGTATTTCCTGTCATTCACACTAAGCGCTTCTTCTCCTACTATCTCTGTCAAGCTCCTCAAGTCCTTGCCGTTAGCGTAAGCAGAATAAAGCTGGTCCGCTACCCCTCTATGGTCCTCGCGCGTCCTTGCCTTGCCTATACCCTGGTTCATCAGTCTTGATAGCGATAGCAAGACATCAACAGGTGGGTATATGTCCTTCCTGTACAAGTCCCTGCTCATGACTATCTGCCCTTCTGTTATGTATCCAGTTAGGTCAGGTATGGGGTGTGTTATATCGTCTCCAGGCATTGTGAGTATTGGTATCTGTGTTATGGAGCCCTTCCTGCTCTTTATCTTCCCTGCCCTTTCATATATAGTGCTCAGATCAGTGTACATATAACCAGGATATCCTCTCCTTCCCGGTACCTCTTCCCTTGCTGCAGACACCTCTCGCAGCGCCTCGCAGTTGGAAACCACTAATCCATTCTCTATAATGAATTTGTGTGCATCATCAACAGTGAAATCATACACGTAACCGTCATAATCATACGCTTCTATTGATATTATCTGGTCAAGTACATAATCCCCAGAAAGCAGTTTGAGCAGTTGCGAATCAGAAATATGAGCATCTTTAATTGAGGCTGTTTTAAGCATCGACAGCATAAATTGCTTCGATGTCGACCTCTCCCCAGATTCTATTTCTGATACTGTGCTGCTTTTACCAAAATCTACAGCCCGCATCGACTCAATGCTTCGCAACTCAGCAAATAGATGGCCAGCTGCCTTTGGAATCTTATCATTATAGGTAGAGTGACCTTTGATATCCAGTTTCCCCTCTAAGCGAAGCAATTTTTTAGGATGGCGCGTACCTACCCTATTATAGAATAGCTTTATATTTGTAGATCCACTCACGACGACATCGTATATTAGCGTACCATTATAGCCCCCTCTGAATCTAGACGAATCCCTGCTGTATATATTTGATATGATGCCTAAACGCTTCATAAGCTGCTGCAGTCTTTTTGCTCTCTCGAAGGATGCAGTGGTATAGAATAAGCGGTCGCTATCCAAGCTGACAGATCCATCACCATCAAAATATCCCATTAGATATGGTGCTATAAGCTCCGCTTTCAACTTCAACATGGGCGTAAAGGACTTATCTATTTCCAGCGACTTAGCCATGGTTGCCAAAGCATGGCTGTATATGTTTAGCATTTCGATTCCGTCTTGGTTATGGCTTTTAGAAATCGGCTGATTTGGAAATATATCATGTACTACATTTTCAAAAATAGAGAGCAAGGCTCTTTCCTTGTTGGAGAACATTACCCTAAACACATGCTGCTTCTCATTCTCGTATATATTGCCATCCGAAGCTATGAGGCCAAATATATACATGAGCTTCTTCATATCAAAATCTGCGCTTATGCTAAGATGACCTCTATTTCCGGAAGATATGCCTGTTATTCCGGTTGACATCTTTTCATTACTTAAGCCTAAGTCTTTCGCTATTGTGCGCAGATCGCTTGTAGTGAAACACCGTTTGGTTCTGGTGTCAGACATCCTTTTATATTCAATGCCCAACTTTTTAGAGGCCTTCGAAAGTGATCCGTATTTTTTCATCAAAAGCTTCTGTATCCACGAATCTGACATATGTATATAAAACTGTTTGGTGCCCAGCAAATCCAGCAAAGTGGGCTTGAGGCCTTCTATACCGAGGGTTCTCGATGAGTATATCAAATCTCCAGCTGAAAGCAGTCCGGCAGGCACCATTTCTTGTCCAGACCCCCCGTCAACCAATACTTTATGGTCTGGAGTTGTTGAGAATGATACCCCTGATCTCATATTGAATCTAAGCATCTTACCGACATACTTAAACTTTTGGACTGCAGTTATCTGTTTTGGTACTGAGTTGTGTCCGTCCCATGACATGACCAATGGATATTTGACTTCATCATACTTTTTATTCTCTGAGAGAATACCCTCTACTAGGTCTTCAATTCTCATTATGCTACCATCTGCCATCACTACCTCTGTATTCGGCGCCAAGCAATAGTTCGTCATATCCGACAGTATTACTAGGACGTGCATATCCTGCTCATACGCCAGGTATTCCGCAGTGGTGAGTGCAAGCCTTGGCAGTATTATCCTCTCCATTGAAGGATCGGAAGAAAGGTTCAGGAACATGACTGACCTCTCAAGCGCACCTGTATCTTCGAATTCTTTCCTGAAGAAATTCGCCTCTTCGCTGTTTATGCCTATGCCGCCAAACACTACGGAGAACTCTTCGGAAGAGTTCAGTATCTTCGCCTGCCTCGCTATCTGTGCAGCAAGCCTGTTGTGCGGCAAGCCCGAAGCCGAGAATATAGGCAGCTTTTGGCCTCTTACTAGCGTGTTCATCCCATCTATAGTGGATATTCCTGTCTGTATGAATTCTGATGGCTCCTCCCTGGCGTACGGGTTTATTGTGCCTCCGTTGATATCGAGCTTTTCCTCGCTGTATATCTGCTGCCCCCCATCCCTCGGCCTTCCTACTCCATCAAATATCCTGCCGAGCATGTCAGTGCTAACTGCTAGCTGCGCAGTTGTCCCAAGGAACCTCACACTAGTGCTTCCGAGATCCATGCCCCTAGTTTCACCAAATGACTGCACTATTGCCATGCCATCACGGCTGTCGAGCACCTGCCCTGTCAGGCTTTTGCCTTCTGGAGTCCTTATCTCCACCAGCTCGTTGTAAGCCGCATCCCTGACTCCATCTACGAATAGAAGCACGTTCGTTATCTGCTTTATAGTCCTATAATTTATATCTCCCATAAGCACACCTACTTATTACCAGATTCTATGGATTCGAATTCTCTTAGCGAGTCTTCAAGCTCCTTGAAATAACTGTCGATCTCGTCCTCTTTAACAAACTTCATCCTCGCCATCTTCTCCTTGGCCTTTGTTTTCTGCATCTGCTCAACAAGGACCCCCCTGTCAACTGCTTTCAGCTCAGCATCGTGAATCATTTTTATCGATTTTAGCATCACGTATTGCTTTTTTGTAGAGGTATAAGTATCAATATCATCGAATGCGCTTTGCTGTAGGTAATCTTCGCGTATGCTTTTTGCTATATCTAGCGTTTCCTTTTCTTTCTCAGGCAAAGCATCATATCCGACCAGTTGCACCACTTCATTTATCTCTGCCTCTTTCTGCAGTATTCCCATCATCTCTGCACGTAGCTGCACCCAATCCTTGCCTACATTCTCGCTATACCATCCTCCAAGGTCATCCATATACAGGGAATAGCTGTTCAGCCAGTTTATCGAAGGGAAGTGCCTCCTGTTGGCAAGCGATGCATCAAGGGCCCAGAAAACCCTGGTTACACGCAGAGTGTTCTGCGATACTGGTTCTGATATGTCTCCTCCTGGGGGCGACACCGCCCCTATGGCGGTTATTGAGCCAACTTTGCCGTTGAGCACTTTTACCATTCCTGCTCTTTCGTAGAACTCTGCCACTTTTCTGCCAAGATATGCAGGGTATCCTTCTTCTCCAGGCATTTCTTCAAGCCTTCCAGATATCTCCCTCAGTGCTTCTGCCCACCTAGATGTGCTGTCCGCCATAAGAGCTACGTTATACCCCATATCTCTGTAGTATTCGGCTAGGGCTATGCCTGTATATATACTAGCTTCCCTTGCTGCTACTGGCATGTTTGATGTATTTGCTATTAGTATTGTACGGTCCATAAGCGGCTTGCCTGTCTTTGGGTCTTTGAGCTCGGGGAAAGTAGTGAGTATTTCTGTCATTTCATTGCCTCTCTCTCCGCAGCCTACATATACAACAATATCGCTCTCGCTCCATTTCGCCAGCTGGTGTTGTATTACTGTCTTACCGCTGCCAAAAGGTCCAGGAACTGCTGCGGTGCCTCCTTGGGCTACCGGGAAGAAAGTGTCTATCACCCTTTGACCTGTTATGAGCGGTATGCGCGGCGGTAGCTTTTCAACGACAGGCCTCGCCATCCTAACGGGCCAGTACTGCAGCATTGAAATATCTGATTTTGATCCTGTACTGCTTGTTATCTCACATATCTTTTCCGTTACTGAATAATCCCCCTCTTTCAGTTTATCCACTCTGCCATTTATCCCAATAGGTACCATAACCTTGTGCTTTATTAGCCCGGTTTCTTGCACCTCGCCTATTATATCGCCCTGTTTAACTTCTGAGCCGTTCTTTGCAATAGGTACGAAATGCCATTTCTTCTTTGTGTCTACAGCTTCTACGTTAACGCCTCTTGCTATGAAGTCGCCGCTGCTAGCCTTTATCTTGTCCAATGGCCTTTGTATGCCGTCATATATAGATCCGAGTATGCCCGGTGCCAGCATTACAGAGAGTTGCCTGTGTGTATTTTCTACGGGCTCGCCAGGCTTAAGGCCTGATGTATCCTCATAAACCTGTATTACTGCGTCGTCTCCATTGATCTTTATTATTTCACCGACCAGCTGCATCTTGCCTACTTTCACCACGTCGTACATCTTAGGCGATTCAAGGCCGTGTGCAATGACTACTGGTCCAGATATTCTGTATATATTTCCTTTTTCTGCCACATCAAGCACCTTTCAATCCTTTTATATCTACGCCGAGCACCCTCTTTGCAAGAGCTTCGACGGATTCCTGCTCCTTATACTCCCCAGGCATCGGTATGAACACTACAAGGGGCTTCAGGGAGGTATCTACCCTTTTGAGCATCGATTTGTCCATGCTATTTCTTATGCTTTCTGAAGCAAGCACAAGCCCGTACTCCTTGTTCTCCATAAATCCGATTATCTTCTTTACTGCCTCCTGGCCTGTGCTCATGAAAACATCTCCTATTCCTACTAACCTGAAGCCGAGGACAAGTTCCCTTTCGCCTATAACGGCGATGTTGTCAAATTTCATGCGCATCAACTATATTGACATGAGCATTGCGTTCCTCGCCCTTTCTGGGCTTATCCTGTAATACTTCGAGTACCATAGGGCCCTGAGCACGTCTCTCTCAATCTCAGATCTAAGCATGAACAGTATTATTGATTCGAGCGACAGAGGTATCGAGCTGAAGGCCTTCACATATTTTGAGTAGAGCGCCTTCTGCAGTGCAGTCTCGAAATATGTTATGAGCGGATCCCTCTTGTAGAGCTCAAACGCCTCGTCTATCTTGAAGGGCATATCCTGCCTCAAGGCATCAAGGTCCTTCTTTAGCATCTCAGAAAGCTTCTGCTCATTTATGCTACCACCTGCTACGAAATGCCCCTTTATCTCCTCATAATCCATTCCGAACGCTATCGCCTTTATAACACTCATGACATTTTTCACGTCTATGCTGTCTATTACAAATTCAAGTATCTGCCCTTCGTCTCCATTGTAGAACCTGAAGGAACTGACAAGGTTTCTGTAGTAATATGCGTCCAGTGCCAATATCATGCTAGTTACGTCGTTGTTCCTTTTGCCTTCCTCAAGGTATTCGAGCAGAACAGTCCCATACTTATATCTAACTAGATAATTTACGACGCTCTCTATATCCTTCATCTCTATCATGTTGATGAAGTCGTTCTTGTCAAGCGAACCGCTGAATGTGCCAACCGGTACATTGCCCACTATCAGGAAAGATTCCGTTTGGCTAACACTGTATCCAAGCACTTTAGACGATAAAATGACCTTTATATTCTCTATGTCCCATCGTGCTGAATACGCAGCAGCAAAATTACGCGCAAGCGGCGGTATGGCAAAGCTCGCTTTCCTTATGTTGCGCATCATGTGTGCATTTATTACCGCTTCAGCAAGGTCGGGCAGCTGGTATGTATTGGAGAGATCGTCTACCTCCTGCCTATAATTCGTGGTGCTCAGCAGATTGAGGAATTCACCTATCTCCTTGTCTGCGAGCTGCTTCATAAACTGGTCGCTCAGGAAATCTCCTTTGAGCACCTGCAGCCTTCCATAAGACCCAACATATGTCGCATCCATACCTTATTACCTACTTTATCAATTCTGTATACTTCTTCACCAGCCTTCCCCTTACTCTTTCTATTATTCTGTCAATTGTATAGTCAACGTATCTCTTCCCGTCTTTCGAGTAAGCCATCATACCTCCCTTTATGCTTTCATCTGCCTTTACTGTACACCCAGCA
Organism: Candidatus Micrarchaeia archaeon; assembly: GCA_049965155.1. Taxonomy (GTDB): domain Archaea; phylum Micrarchaeota; class Micrarchaeia; order Micrarchaeales; family Micrarchaeaceae; genus JAMCYB01. The sequence continues at coordinate 9,634 of JBMFWP010000003.1, forward strand.
GGAGCCTTGAACTTCTTTTCATCGCCGCTTGCAACTGCTATGGTGCTCCCGCTGCCCAGCAGCCTGTATGCATCTTTTGCAAGCTTTGAAAGGAGCTTTGCGTAGCTGTCGCTCCTAATAAATTTATCAATGCTGTCTTCGAGGCTGGAATATGCCTTTGCGAGCTCTGCATCTATGCTTTCCTGAATTACAGCCTTAGCTTCTATATTTGCCCTGGAGCGCTCCCTAGCTATTATCTGTTTTGCCTCTCTGTCGGATTTCAGTACGTATTCCTCGGATATCTCTTTGGCCTTTTCATCTGCCTTTCTCCTGATATTTTCTGCCTCATCTTTAGCTTTGCTGATTATTGCGTTTGCTTTCTCCTCAGCTTCGGCTTCCGTATTTTTGAGTATCTCCTCCAGGCCCATGGCAACACCTGTGCCGTCACAGTATCTGTAGCAGCAATATCAGGCCGAGCACGAAACCGATTATCCAAAGTGTTTCAGGTATGACAAAGAAGAACAGCACCTGCCCAAATTTTTCTGGCTTTTCGGCTATTATACCCATTCCTGCTGCCCCTATTCCTTGTTGTGCCATTCCAGTTCCTATCAGGCCGCCGGCAATGGCTATTGAGGCGGCTACCGCGTATAAAGGACTTGCGACTACCATTCTATCTACCTAATCCAAACAATCAGATTCATGATAATTCTCTCAGCAAGGTTTAATAACCTTTATTTGAGGCACACTGGGGCGCTGCATGCTGCATTCCCTATAGTCAAGATAGAAAAACCCTACACTTGCTTCAATCATAATTATTTATTACTTGCTTTACATATAACAGAGATATGATGCATCCGAAGGGGCATGTAAGAAAAGACGAGAAGAGCCAAATTGCTCTTGAGTTCATCATAGTCTACTCGTTCGTGCTTGTCATATTTCTTGTTATATTTGCGCTGATTGCTGCACAGCGCGCATCCACCTTATCAGCGCAGCAGTTCTCCTCGCTGGAACTCATAACGCAGAATATCGCAACTAATATAGACCATGCACTGGCTGCGGGATCTGGATATACTGCAACGATACCAATAGTAGGAAGCATAAGCGCATTGCCATACAATCTATACCTCTCTTCTACGGGGGTTGTGCTGGCAAACATGACCATAGGCAAGCAGGTCATAAGCGCCGAGGCATATAGCTCTGCAAGGAGCATATCTGTAAATTCAACTTTCCAAAGCCAGACTGCCAATGGCATATCTGTCTATAACATACCCGTATATACTGGCATCATGAGAATCTCCAATTCCAGAGGTACAATATACATAGACCAAGAGCCTGTAAGCACTGCAGGATTGCCTGGATCGATGGATGTAGGCACTACCTCTAGCTTCAATAGCTCGGCACTGAAAGTTGTTTCGCTTAAGGCTGCAAGCTTCAACGCAGCCACGCATAACATAATAGGTATCCCAGGCACTTCTCCTGCTATTTCGGGCCCTATGACCGTAACTATGTGGGTATATTGGAATGGAGGTCCTGTGAGTGGTGGCAACGGTGCGGGTGCTTTCACATATGGCGATTATTGTGGCAAGGGCTTCGCTATACTTGTGGCTCCGACTTTGGGGATGGACGCTTGCGATAGCGATAACTACGCCAGTTCCCTCAGTCTACCAAAGAAAAATTGGACTTTTGTGGCGTTTGAAATAACAGGTATGTCGGCAAATTCAATAAGGACATGGTATTTAAACACACAGAATGTCTCAAACGAGATTGTCAATAGTTATTCTGCGCCAATCCCAACTTTAGTGTATATAGGGGATGACTCTGTCGGTTCTATTGGTGAATACACAGATTTCAACGGATCTATTGCTAATGTACAATTGTATAACACCACACTAACTGCTAACGAAATATATGGCATATATCACGAGGGTATCTCTGGACTACCTATATCTAGGCAAAACCTAGTGGGGTGGTGGCCACTCAATGGCAATGCAGAAGATTATTCCGGTAATGGGAATTCAGGTTCACCAACAAGCAATTCCGCTACAGTGCCATATATACAATATACTAGAAATGTGCAGTTGCCTATCGGAGCAGTTTTATCAAATGGCAGGTCAGCAAGCAACATGCTTGTCGGTATGGTAACTAGTGCTGGGCACTTTGCTAGTGGGCCTGTTCTGAGTACAAGAACAGACGCAAATGGCACTATTAGGGCTTATGTAAACTCGAATTCGAGCTACGGTATAGCGAATATAACCATAAATGGCTTCAATGGCAATTTGAGCACTGTTGGGAACCTTGTTGCATGGTTTCCTCTCGACCTTGGCTATGGCAACACCACGTATAGCATGGTAAATAATCTCACAGGAACTTTCGTCAATCCATCATGGGAGCCAATGCCCCAGAACAGTTCCTCTATATATGTTGGCTCTTTCGATGGTTCAAATTCGATAGTCAATACAACCCTATCTTCGCCCCATGCTGCGTCTGGCATGACTATATCAGCATGGATAAACAATAACGGTGAAGGCAACTACGGACAGAACATAGCAGAGATAAGTGGAGAACCATATACACACGAAACTTTAGACATAGGCGTAACCGGGTCTAATGGTCAAGCAGTGATACGGTGGAGCAACTATGCTAATACATTTGCTGACCAACCTGCAGGCGGCACAATAGCGCCAAATACTTGGTATTTAGTAACTGGAGTATGGAGCGGCTTCAACAATACACTCAGTATTTACGTAAATGGAAAGATGGTTGCTACAGGCACTGGCAATAATACTGGGCTCACATCAATAAGGGAGATAAATATAGGCGGGGCGTATCCAGGAATGTACAGCTTCAATGGGCTGATAGCAAACGTGCAAATATATAATTCTTCATTGTCCCCTGCGCAGATAAACTCGCTTTATTCTGAAGGCATGACCGGAACACCAGTGGGCTCATCAGGCCTGCAGGCCTGGTACCCTCTCGATGGCAGCATTAACGATTATAGCTCATACAAAAACCTGGCTACTGGTAAGAATGTGTCTTTTTCCGAGTACTTATATAGCAGCAATAGCAGTAGCAACTACAAAGTTGCGAGCTTCAATGGGCAGACTGGATCAAGCTATATAGTGACTCCAGCATTAACTGGATTAAACGGTGCTTCTGGCGCTTCATTCAATGCATGCTTCTACCTCGATTCCCTGCTCACTAACGAAATATTATTTTCAGACGATTGGTCATCATCGCAGATAATGCAGATATACATACATACCAATGGACAGCTGGAAGCCGATTATGGGAATGGGGGCTGGTTCAGTGTTGCACTTACGCTGCCGAATACTATACAGGCCAATAGAAGATATTGCATAACCACTACGTATGCAAGCGGCGGTGGTCAAGAGATATATGTGAACGGAGTGGCACAGCCTTTAACCTATTCTACCGGTTCAGCTACCTCTACAGGTGCCTTAGCAAGCGGCACAACTGGCGACATAGCATACAATCAGGGCAACGGGGGCGCATTTGCAGGGCAGATTGCAAACATACAAATATACAACACTACACTTACGCCTGCCCAGGCCAAGCAATTATATATGCAAGGCCTTCCGCTTTACAAGAAGCTGAATATATCGGTGTGACAATGTCAAGAAGCATGAAGATGCAGTTCTGGAGCTTCGATGTAATATTCGCCATAGTCATATTCAGCGTTGCGATAACAATACTTGCATTTACTTGGTATGATATAAACAATCAGCTTTCGCTTGCATATGGCAGCGGGAGCACTATAATGGGAATTCAGGCGCAAACCCTTATACAGACATTAATGTCTCCAGGCTCGCCGAGCAACTGGAACAGCATGGTTAACCTGACAAATGCATCTACTTGGGGTAGTGTAGGCATAGGCGTGGGTTCAAGCTCTGGCAGCGGGATATCTTCAGCCAAGCTCTATACCCTTATGGCAATGGCAAACCAGAACTACCAGGCTGCTAAACAGGACCTTGGCGTATCATACGATTTCTATATAATCATATATAACAATTACATGAACATAACAATTGGCAAGAACCCTAGCAAGAACAATGCCTTTACTGTTGATGTTGCAACAGAAGGCTCTAGCCTTAACGGCGCTCCAGTAACAGTAAAGGCTATGGTATGGACTAATACGCCTCTTGGCATAGGCTGATCAAATGAAAGATACAAAATTCAAAGGCTTCATATTCACCCTGGATGCAATATTTTCTCTAATAGTCGCGAGCGCCGCTGTATCAATACTCCTATACATCCATTTTGTTACTCCCGTAGAAAGCCAATCGCCAGTGATGCAAGCCCAGGGATTGATGAGCGGAATGCTAAGCCTCAAGCTAAGTAGTGCGCTCTACAGTGGCATAATCCCATCGATATACTCAAACCCATATGGGCGCAATAATGCAACAGGTACATATGCAGCTACTCTTAATGGCGCTTATGGCACGGATTATAACTATATCCAATCCTCATCTTTTGCCTGGCCGTATACAGGCAGCAACTGGGGTCCTGCAACCCTGTCTCTATGGTTCAAGGTGGGTTCGCTTGCAGGCGCGCGCCAGAACCAATCACTAGTAACTATATGGGGCCCTGGATACTATGTGCCTATATTGATATACAAGGGCGATATAGCAGGATCATTTTGGGGGGCGAGCACGATAGTCGGTGCACCATTAAGCACAGGCAAATGGTACCATGTCGTACTCACTGGCAATTCCACTTCGCAGGCGTTATATCTTAATGGCGTTCTCCAGGGTACCTCTTCAGGAGGATCATGGCCTCCCCAAAGCTCTACTGTACAGATAGCTGCAGGCTATACTGGTGGGCATTGCATATCTCCTTCATATTGCAATATAAACACTACCAATTTTGACGGTTATGAGGCAAACCTCCAGCTCTATTCCAAACAGATGCCAGCAGCAGAAGTGCAGACTTTATACAATGAAGGCATATTTGGAGCTCCAATATCTATCTCAAATCTAACTCTCTGGTACCCTCTAAATGGCAATCCTTACGATTATAATTACGTATACAGCGGCTACGACAATGGTGTCAGCTATTCCAATCAGGCTATCATGCCCTTCGGTACATACAATGCCAGCTTGAATTCGACATTATTGCAGACCATAGGAGAGCTTTACCTTAACAATGAAACGGCATACGCAATTATGCTGCTCGACAGGTTTACCAACGATACAAATATAGCACTAATGATAGGCAACAAATATGCCCAGGGGCTAAAGGCTGCAAGCTTTGATGGCACGAACAGCTACATAAATACGACTGCAGGTTTTGTATATCCACACTTCACCATAGCGGCTTGGGTTAAATTCAATTCATTACAAAATAGCATGATAGAAACTGGTTATCCGATAAATGCAAACCATCTTCTAATGCTCGAGGATGGCAATGGAAACTGCAACAATATTGGTGCAGGCAGTGGTTACATTATCAAAGTCAGGTATAATGGTGTTACAGATTGCTCTACAATGCAACCTTTAACAGGTATATGGTATTTCATAGTTGGCACATATAATGGCAGGTCTCTAGATCTGTATGTAAACGGCTCGCTAAACTCACACTATGGTAGTGCTGGCAACGCGAGTATTTCTTATTACGAAACCATAGGTGGGTGCTTGGATTGCGGCTCTAGCTACTATATGAATGGTTTGATTGCCGACCTGCAGATGTACAATACTGCTCTAACCCCCGCGCAGATTGAACGTCTGTACCTAGAAGGCATGGAAGGCATGCCAATAAATGATGCTGGCCTGCAGGCGTGGTATACTCTTGACGGCAACACGCAGGATTACAGCCAAAATTTCAATACAGGCATTGCACACAATTTGAATTATGCCTATACCAACTATACTCCTTCAACTATATCCGGCGCATACCAAATAAGCAAGGCGTCTATACCAATGAGCATAAAAGAAGGTAATAACATTACACTCGAAAATGTAAGCCTGATACTATGGAACTGAGAGAAAGAATTAGCAGGAGCATGCACGGCAGCAAGAAAGGCATATTGCTGACATTGCTAACTATAGTGCTATTTATACTCATGCTTGGCGAGCTGCTAACCTATGTAGTCATAAACATAAACTACTCTAATATCGCTTCTCAGACTGCGTCTGTGTTCAGCACTGGCAACGCCGCTGCGAACCTAGACCCTGAAATATACAGCTTTTTGCACTCCTCTCTTGAAAACTCACTGAACAGCCTTATAACTCTCGAGTCAACCCCTTCATTGAGAAAGGACAACTTTACAAGCAATGCATATGGGGCTCTGACAAGCCTTATAGTTAACGGTAGCTTATACGGGCACAGGTTTATGGAATCTAATTTATCCTCATTCATAAAATCATTGATAAAGCAGGCAGATACGCAGAGCATAGTGTTGGCGATAACCAACCAAAGCGTTTCTGTGTATCAAGGCTCGCCGTTCACCATATCTGCGAGATATACTGCGTTGGCAATTGTAAATTCATCCGGCGGTTCTTTTAAATACCCTCTTAATGTGACCGCATCAACGTCGCTGATGGGGAAGACTAATCTACTTGGTGCAGAGGAAGGCATGCCTTATGCTGTATACAAAGGCCCCAGTTACCCACAAGCCCAAGCAATCGGACCGCAGGCAGTATCAGGCAGCCGGTCACCATACATGTTTGTATATGGCAAGATAATATATGAGAGTGGCACGGGCTCGGCAACATGCTCTGGTATATCCACTTCACTCGAAACACCCAACAACATACTTGCAGTATATAACTCTACCCACATACCTCAGAATATATGCGGCTTTGGCGGCCTATTAACTAACCTGCCAAATAGCACGCCTCCTCTAAAGCCCTATCTAGTCTACAGTGGATCGTCCATACCTTCGCAAATACAGGCCGAGAATAACCAATATGCCCTCCTCGATGGGCCTGCGCTCTCGCTTCTCAATATTTCTTCACTCAACAATTCCATAAACCAGGGATATACATACGCATCGCCATACGCGCAATCATATCTGCAGCAGGCTAGCAACTTATCCTTAGGTAGTTCGCCTGAAGGGATATTCTCATTTAACCCATTGCAAAGGCAGGTATCATATTTTAACGGCGCGAACAGCGAAATAAGTACAGCAAACATCATAGTAACAAGTGCAAATACCATAACTGAGACTGCTTGGGTATATATGTATCCGACCACACAAACTTATTCCGGCCTAGCGTACTATGGCTCGCAGAGTACATGCGGGCAGACATTTGCTCCATATATGCAGCCAACAGGTCTGCCAGGGTTGTCTGATTGGTGCAATAATTTTAATCCGAGCGGAACAGGTAATTTTGATCAGTGGGACTTTGTTGCCTTTACTCAAAATGGCTCTTCTGTCAGGTTATACTACAATAATGAGAACTTTTCAGGGTCACTTACCACAGACACATTAGATATGCCTGTAGGTACTTCAGTCCCAATTTACATCGGCACTGGACAATTAGGTGCAGGTCAGTACTTCCATGGTTATATTGCAAATATACAAATTTACAACAGGTCTTTAACTAGCTACCAAATAAAAAGCATATATGATGAGGGAATAGATGGAAAGCCACTTAGTGGTGGGGGGTTACAGGAGTGGTATCCTTTGGATGGAAACGCACAGGATTATAGCGGTAATGGGAGAAATGGAACCTCAGTAAACATAGTAAATGCAAGCATATTCGGTTATCCAGGCAATCCTGTATCGGGATTGGCTGCGTACCAGTATAACACCTCGCGGGTATACGGTTTTGGATGTGACAGCATAAATTCCTGCAACCAGAGCTTACTTGCCTTAGAAAACCTTCCAATAACCTCTGGCAAAATCGCTGATTTCAATGGTCAAGATGGCACTACTATATATGCCAATACTGGATCGCAGCTACTCAAAGGAGATACTTCTACAATGGCAGTTTGGGTAAAATGGAAATCTGGAGAACATTATATTGGAAATTGTTGCGGTTCAAGACAAGAAGTCCTAGGGGCAGATTCATCGCCTAATAATGAGGTGAACCCTATAATAGCAGTAAACGATAGTGGAACAGATGAAGCTGAAAGCTGGGTCTGCACATCTGCGAACTGCTGGGTTGAGGCGGAATCACCTGCCAATGCAATAAAAACAAATTCTTGGTACTTCCTAGTAAGTCGTTATAACGGCACCGAGCTTAGCCTTTGGATAAACGGTACGCAAGTTGCGGAATCTGCAGTAACCGGCAACCTGTTAGCCCAAGGCTCTGGCAACGATATATTTATAGGAAGCAGGGGAGATGGGGACTCATTCTTTAACGGATCAATAGCAAATTCACAGATATACAACAAGTCGCTTTCAGCAAGTGACATACAAGAGTTATATAAAGAAGGCATAAACGGTCCGCCAATAAGCGATGCCGGCCTTCAGGCTTGGTACCCTCTAAATGGCAATGCGCAGGACTATGGTCCAAATAACTATGATGGAGTAGCCACAAATGTGAATTTTGTAAACAGTAGTTTAGTTCAATCGGGCGCTTTGGACGCTTTTAACATAAGCAAAGCTATACTGCCTAGGTCAATTGCTTTCAATCCAAATGGGAATACCAGCATAGGCGCTTATGTAAGCATACCGAATCTAGTCCCGGTGGACTATCCGAAATTTTCATATTTCGCATGGATATACCCAACTTCTACGGGCAATGGGCAATGTTGCAGACGGGTTTTGGCAACTAGCGCTGGCGATGGCGGTACAATAGAAGTATCATTATCCGCATCAGATCAGCTTCAGTTCAACGGATACAACACAAGTGGTTGGACAAGCGGTTTTGGATCTGTCATGCCTTTCAATACGTGGAATTTTGTTGGTGCAACATATAACGGAAGCTATTACACAGTGTATCAGAACGGGCAGCCAATTTGGTCAAAAGATGTAGGCACAGTTTCTGGCCACGCAGCTTCAGGATATATGGAAATAGCACTAACTAGTGCATACGGGATTTCAGGAAACCAATTCTTTGGGGACATATCAAATTTCAAATTTTATAATGCATCACTTAGCCCATCGCAAGTTGAGCAATTGTATCTTAACAATAGCGTAGAAGGGCTGGAGCCAATTGCAGATCTACCATTATCAGGAGGGCTTAATGGTACTTACAATATCACGCCCGATATAACTGGCAATGGGTTTAATGGTTATTTGTATAGCAATATGACTTCGCAGGCATGCAGGTCAAAAGATGTAACAAACGGATTTTGCAGAGCTTACTATACTTAGATAGTCAAGCATCCATTTTCAAGTGCTTCTTTATGGGCTACTATGGGCTACAGTAGGTTTCTTATGGGTGTTTAGTTTATATGCCGCCGATGCTGGAGAATATAGTGCCTATCATTGTACCGACTACAAAGTATATACCTAGCCCGCCAAGCACAAACAACGGCAGCCATCTAAGGCCTTTTATCGCAGAGCCACTTGATATTGAAGACATTATCAGGCTGGCAAAGCCCGTTATTGCTATTATGGCTATAAGCGAGAAGTCATGGTACTGCGCAGGGGTTATCTTCGGCGGCGATGGCTTCAAAAACGATATGCCTGTTGTAGGCAACCCACCCGGGTTCTGCGCTAGAATACCTTTCCACACCGTATCTGTGACGAGTATCATCTGGCTGGTCAAGCCGTAAAGCACCGGCGCTGCAATAAGCCCTGCAAATGCTATAAATATGCTGTACATGAGCATCTGGCCTGCTATCTCCTTCTGCGCTATCTGCTGAGCCCTCTGGTCCCTTGATATCTGGTCCAGAAGGTCTGCCATAGCTCCTCCATACTTTAGGGATTCTATCATCATCCTTATGGAGTGCTGCAGCTGCACCGATTTATACTTGCTGGAAAGCTCCACCAGCGCGGCTTCCATAGTCTCGCCGCTGAACAGCTTCCTGCTCATGTCTTGTATATCCTCGCTGAAGAATGAGAATTCTGGCTTGGCTGCCAATAGCATAGCCCTGTCGAGCGCTATCCCGCTCCTCAGGTTTGCTGATGCAAGCTGGAAGTAGTCCGGCAGCATCTTCTCCAATCTAGTCTTCCTGCCGTCTATCTTGTATTCTATAATCATGTATATTACGGCCGCAAATACGGCCCAGCTTATGACCCCTGCTGCTACACCTAGCACAGCGTTGAGCTTGACGATTACGGTAAGAACTGCGGCTACCACTACCATTATTATTATGCCAAAGAGTATCATCATCTTGAGTACTCTCTCTATGCTTATCTTCATGCCTGCAAGGTCGAGCTGCCTTGATAGGTATATCACCGCTCTCCTTGACACGAGCCTTTCAAATCTTATTGCCATATGATCACATCGAGAATACCGGCCTTGACCTCTTTATCATCTGCAGGAATATCAACTGCAGGAATATTATGCCTACCAGCGCCGCTTCAAGTATGGTTATGTTGACCGTGAATATGGATATGAAAGTCGTGAGTATGGTGACAACAGCTATGCCCATGCTTGGCAGTATTATGCCGAATAGCATGTAGAACATGGCTATTGCGTTGAGCTTCTGTCCGTAACGCCTCATCTCTATCGTCCTCTCTTCGGCGAGCTGGTCTATTATGCTTTGCAGTGCGCCTACAACATCTGCACCTGACTTTATGCTTACGCTCGCCTGCAGCATTATCCTCTTGAATGAGTCGCTCTTCGTTTCTTCTATGGTCTGATCGATTGCATCAACTAACGGAGTGCCGAGCTGCACCCTCTGGACAATTTTGGCAAACTCCTTGCTGGCCTCTCCATAGCCAGTGCTAACTGAAGTAAGCGCATTAAACAGCGGCATGCCGGACCTTAGCGAAATTATGAGGTCCCTGGCCGCGAATATAATATCCCTCTCTATAGTCTTCGCGTTGCTTTGGCCCTTGCGCTTCGGAAACTGCAGGAACATATTCAGGCCGACATAGAACGCCATAGCGCCCACTGCAAAGCCGAGCAGTATTGATGCACCAATGGCTATGCCTATATGGACCATCAATATTATCGTAGTTATTCCAAGCACTATAGCTAGCATTATCGAGGCCATTAGCATGCGCTTTACAAAGTCGTAAAGGCTCTCCTTTATGCCCTGCTGCCTTAGTGCGGCTTCGAGGCCTTTCTGCTTGGACCCGAGCTTTTCTATGTAGAGCTTAATCTTCGTCGGCTTCACCAGGTCCTTGTCTGAAGTCTGCCTTTCTACTTCCTTCCTGAGCTGCTCAGAATACGCCCCTTGGGCTTGTGAAGCCTTCTTCTCCTTAGGAGCTTTGCCTTTTTTGGAGAACAGGCCCATCTTCTTGGGCTTGGGCTGGAGCTCTATCTCCTTCCCGTCTACGGTTATTTTCCTATTCTCCTTTTTGCCTAGCATCCTAATCATTTCTTGCTATTTAGGTTGTTCCTCGCGGAAGTCAAAAGCGATATGGCTGTAGCCAACCTGTCGTCGCGCAGCGCCCAAAGCGACTGCTCCAGCTGGCTCATTGATATCCTGTTCTTTTTCAGGCGCCTCTTCTCTTGGTTCGTCACATCAGCAAGCCCATATAGCTCTTCAATTACGACGCCTATGTGCTTATCGTCGAAAACGTTTTCCTTCAGCCCCTCTAATATTTTTTCCAGCTCTGATATCTGGTCAGCCATAGACAGGTTTGGGAGCACGAGGTCGCTCTCGTTTATCTTCTTTATGTCGAAGCCTTTTATCTTTGGCACATTTATCTCCCTTGTCAGATCTGCAACCTCTACGCCAGCTGCCGCGCCCTTGCCTGCGAGTGGCTGCTCTGCCACGGCTGCCTTCTGCGGCTGTACCTGAGGCGCAGCGACCTGGCCCACCTGCGAGTATTGCGCCTGCGTGACCCCTGCTACCTCCATATGTGGTGCAATCTTCTGCCCCTCTACTCCGCGTATTGGCTTCCTGGACTCCAGGCTGTCGATAAGGTTTAGCATGTCTATATAAGTTATGCTGCTACCCTCTTTCTTCATATCAAACAATTGAGACAGGTTAATAGTGGAGCGCGGCGATTGCGTAGCTTTCCCTTCTAGCTCGCCCAGGTATTTTACCAAGTCGCTGTATGTGTTTGCCTTCACTGCTTGCTGCTCTCCTGCCATTATATTACACCATGTTACTTAAACAGGTCTGGCGAATATTTTACCTGCTCATTGACTATGTTGAATACCTTTGCTTTATTCCTATAGTATTGCGCTACAACTCTTCCTGCATCATCCACATCAAGAACGTTGTTGTCAGCCAGCCACTGCAATATTTTCGTCTTCTTCTCTATCTCGTCAGTTATCTCATTTTTAGTATATCCTGCATAAAGCGATAATGTATCAGACAGCCTTGTCAGGTCGCTTATCTGCGTGAACGTATCATTCCTCATGTTCCACCTATAATGCACGTTTGCGTCTCCACTCCTAAGCACCTCGGCAAACTCCAATGTCCTTCTCATGCCCTTTGCCCTGTGCCTGAACTGCGTTACTATTGCACCAAGTGCGTTTATCAGTATCTTAGGTATGCCTATGGGTGGGTTTGTCATCCTTATTATGGTGTCCTGCGCGTTATCTGCGTGAACCGTTCCGTACACGGCATGACCTGTGTGTATTGCCTCGAAAAGGGTTTCGGCATCCTTTTCCACCCTTATTTCTCCTACTAGGACTATGTCGGGTCTTTGCCTAAGGGAGTTTATCATCAGGTCATAGAGCTCTACCGCGCCCTTGCCTTCTGGGTTTGGCGGCCTGGTAAGCATCGGCACCCACTGGAAAAAGCTCGGAAGCGTAAGTTCCCTGGTTTCTTCTACTGATATTATCCTTCTTGTTGAAGGGAAGAATATGCTCATTGCATTAAGGAAGCTCGTCTTGCCGCTTGCCGTCCCTCCTGATACTAGAAGGCTTATCTCGTTCTCTATGCAGAGCCATATCAGCGCTGCAATTGGCGCGTCTATAGTATGATTCTTTATCAAAGCTGGCATTGTCCAAGGGTTCTTTGCGAACTTCCTTATAGTTATTGTGTTGCCGTTCTGTGATACTGGGTAAAGGGTTGCATTGACTCTTGACCCATCAAGGAGTTCGGCATCCATAAGTGGCGCAAGGTTGTTTATCTCCCTGCCCACGCCCCTACCTATCTGCTCTGCTTGGTTATATATCGCCTCCTCGCTCTCGGGCTTTATGTTGGTCTTGCACCACCCGAACGTTTTATGGAAAATCCATATGTTTGTAGTGGAGCCGTTTACGGTTATCTCCTCAAGGTTGTCATCTGCCAATAGTGCCTCGAGGTCTCCCAGGCCAAGCATCATATTTATTATGTATGAAGTAAGGATGCGCTTCGTTGTATCGTCGGTGTTTGGCAAGTACTTGTCTATCAATATGCTGCTAGCTTCTATGTATTTGTTGTGCACCTCCTCCATATATTCTGTTTCATTGAGCCTGCTGGGGTCCAATGGCACGAGCGATACAAGGTCTCCCCTGAGGGACATTATGAGCATCTTAGTGGCCTGGCCTATTCCTGGGAAGGTCACCTCATATATAGGCGCGAAATCCTGCGAAGTATATATGCGCACATTTACTTCTGTGCCGTGCGCATCGAGCTTGTACGTGCCAAGAACATTTATCTGGTCATCTTCAGCCATCCAACTACCTACTTCTTAGAAGGTTTGCCTTTACCTAGCTTCTTGTTCGGGCCTTGATCACTATTCTTTCCGAATTTTTGAAGATCTGATTCGAGTGTGTCCTTCATTGTAACTATATTTTCATCTATGCCCGTAGATATCTTGTCTATCTCATCCATTTTTTTTGCCTTTTCGGCTATGCTCATATCGCCCTTAGCCAGCAGCTTTATGCCTTCCTGCATCTTTTGGAGGTTGTCATGTGCTTCAGCCACCTTTGACTTCATCTCATCAACATCCTTCTGTATGCTAAGCAGCGTATCATATATATTTGCAGCGTCGCCGAAATTGCTTTTCAAGCTCAGTATATCATTCATTATAGTCTTAGAGCTGCTCTCCAGCACCCCCATATCCTTTGAAACTATGCTGTAGCTCTTACTATATTTGTCACTAAATTCCTTTACTGCCTCATTGAGGGCCTTCTTCTCCTTATCCTTCTCCTTCTTGAAGTCGCTGACCTGCTTAAGCAGGTCCTTTGAAACTTTCAGCTGCTCGGCTAGGCCCTGATTATACTCCTTGACTGCCTGTTCCTGCTTTCTTAGCTCCTCGTCCACCTCCTTGCTGCTATTTTCAAGATCCTGCCGCAGCTTCTTAAACTGATTATCAAGTTCGGCCTTTAGCGATGCTATAGCCTTCTCTTTCTCTGTACGTGCCACCTTCAGCTTCTCTTCGGTGCTCCCGCTTCCTTTTAAGATCTCCTCGACTTTCGATACGGAATCGTTGAGCTTAGAACTGAGGTCGCCAGAATCCAGATAATCAAGCTTCTTCAGCATATCTGAGACTTTATTGTTTATGCCTTCATATGTCTTCTCAAGATTGGTTTTCATATCGCTGACTATGCGGTTCTCTTTCTCAACCTGCTCATATACCTTATTTATCTCGTTCAGCCTGCTCTGCAGCTCGGGCATCTTCTCAGAATAAATCTTGTTGGCGCTCAGAGCAGTTGCCCTAAGGCTATCAAGCATCTCAGATAGCCTTTGCAGTTCGAGCATCTTCGCCTCTGTATCTGTGGATAACGACGATTGCTGGATCTCCATCTTGGCGTTTATTGCTTTAGCATCTCCCTTCAGCGCAGATGCGGGTTCTATAAACATCTTTCCGACTTCATACTTGACCGTTATCAACCCACTTTTCTCTAATACCTTCGCCCAGTTTTCTACTATGCTGGGTGCAACCCCAAGCTGGCTGGCTACGCTATTTATATCCATCCTGCCCTTTGAGTTTATAAGATCCAAAAGGCTGTCAATACTAGTCCTAGTCTGGCCATCCGCTATAAAAACACCTAATCTATAATCTACATTAAACTTTAAATAGTATCCGTTAGCATAAAGCACCCGGTATCATATCTGCGGCACGCCCTGGGCGCCAAACTTTATCCTGGTAAAATTCATCCTTAGATAACTTTAAATACTATTGGTTTAAAAGTAAAATAGTTTATTAATAAACTATATTTTTCAAAGTCAAATCCCAAAAGGAAGATCCGATGGCTATAGGCAGACCCAAAGAGGCAAGCAGCAGCTACATGACCAAGGATATGTACGCTACTATAATCAAGATAATAATACTGGCCAACATTAGGAGGCAAAAAACCTACTCGTACAAGCTCATCAATGAGGTTTACGCGAAATTCTCTGCCCTGCCAATTCCGAGGAGTGCATTGAAGAATGATGTATACAACATCACCAAGTCTTTCCTGCGAGCTGGCTATATACGGGTAAAGACCGTGAAGGAAGGGCCTAGGGTAAAGAAGTACTATACAATAACACCAAAAGGCGTGGAGGCGCTCAAGGAGACCAAGCGCGTACTCAAGAACGCCATGGGAGAGATAATAAAGATAATGCCGTGACGATACATGAAGGGCATAATAGAGATAGAGAACCTGGTGAGGAGATTCGGCGATTTCACCGCCGTGGATAGAGTCAGCATCAGCATAGAGAAGGGTCAAATATTCGGCATACTGGGGCCCAACGGTGCAGGCAAGACCACCACAATAAACATGGTACTCGGGCTATTGGAGCCTACATCTGGGTCTATAACGGTCAATGGCCTAGACGTATCAAGGCATCCTAATGAGATAAAGCAGATGACTGGTCTGATGACGCAAGAGACTATCGTCGATTCGGAGCTGACAGCAGCTCAGAATCTCGAAATAGCTGCCAGGCTGTACCATCTCTCGCCTGATGAGAGGGACTCAGCAATCAAGGAGGCTTTAAAAGAGGCAGAGCTTACCGATTTCGCGGACGCTAAGGCCGGCTCATTGTCCGGAGGCATGAAAAGGCGCCTGTATTTGGTAAAGACTATGATACAGAAGCCAGACATATTGATACTGGACGAGCCAACTACTGGTCTAGATGTACAGAACAGGGTGCAGATGTGGGAGCACATAAAGGCACTTCAGCAGCGTGGCATAACCATAGTGCTGACTACACAGTACCTTGAAGAGGCTGACCAGCTGTGCAACCGGATAGCCGTAATCGACCATGGCAAGGTTGTGGCTACGGGCACGCCCACAGAGTTGAAGAGGCTCGTTTCCAGCGGCAGGGTCATGGAAGTCATAACTACCTTGGAAGCGGCGCAGAAAGTGGCAGATTTCCTAAGGAAGAAGTTCAAGCTCGATATTAAGGTACTGGGAGAGAAACTGGAATGCTTCCTGGAGAAAGACCCTGTAGACACTTTTGGAAAGGTATTCGACGCCATGGTTAAGGCTAAAATGCCGATAATATCGATAAGCATGCATCTGCCCACTATGGACGATGTGTTCATAAAGCTTACTGGCTCATCAATGCGTGACTCTGTGGGTGCGCAGGTGTCAGATCGCTCAAATATAATGCTAAAAAGATGAAACTATGCCATTGCTGAGTGATACATATGCTCTCTTCAAGAGAGAAATGCTCATATTCAGGAGCAACCTCAGGACCAACATAATACGCTCCATGATATTTCCGCTAGTCCTAATACTGTTCTTTGGCAACCTCGGGTCGACGACCCACGGGGTTAACGTAGCCATAGTGAACTACGCTAACAACCAGCAGTCACATAGCCTCATAAATGCGCTTTCATCACAGCGCACGCTGTCAATAGTGGGCATTACCTCTCAGACTAATGCGTTATCCATGCTGCAGAGAGAGTCCGTAGATGCGGTAATAGTCATACTGCCATCATTTCCTTCAGCGTCTGGTGGTGCGCCAAGCGTGGACGTATACTATTCGGATTCGGATGCGCAGGCTGTCCGTGCGATACTTCCATTTATACAAACACAGGCCCAAGCATACGGAGGCAGCGTGGGCGCCCATATCAATGCCCCTACAGGCTCCATCTCAGATCCGCATTCCAACCCTGCTTCCCTGATACCGCTTTACGGCACCAACAGCAACTACAAGGTCTTCTTGGTGGGCGGCATAATAGCCATGGTCGCTGCGTTCGGCACCGTATTCGGTGGAGGCATATCTATAATAACAGACCGGCAGCTTGGCAACCTGAAGTCGTTCCTCCTTGCGCCGATAAACAAGCTCTCTATAATAATGAGCAAGATACTCTCCGGAACGCTGCAGTCGATGCTTTATGTGGTCGTTGCAGTGGTCATAGGGCTGCTTGACGGTGCCACAATAGCCATGGGTCCGCTTGGGCTTCTTTGGATACTCCTGATTGCAGGCATGATATCGCTCGGCTTTTCTGGAGTTACTACAATATTAGCATCAAGGATAAACAAGGTCGAGGTATACTCTATAGTGGCAAACGTAATAGTTCTGCCCATGTGGTTCCTCTCTGGGGCCTTCTTTCCTGCATCGTCACTGCCCAGCTTCATGAGGCCCCTGAGCACATACAACCCCATGACGTACGCCACGCAGGCGGTCAGGGATGTTATGATACTGGGATACTTCCCTGCAAACGCGATACTTATAGACATGTCTGCGCTCCTTGCATTCTTGGCGTTCGGGATAGTAGCTAGCATATTGCTTTTCAAGACTCATATTGATTAGGTGTTAGAATGTACAAATACAGATCAAAGGATAAGGACTCAAACATCGCAAAGCGGGTAATGGTATTCATGATCCCTATTTTGCTGGCCGTGATGATCTTTGCTGCGGCGGCGCAAGCGCAGAGCCAGCTGGCAGGAGAAGGGGACAACATGCTTTCGCTATCAAATGTGTATGTTTCCCCAACCCCTATAATTGCGGGCAACAACATCAACGTGAGCTTCAGGCTCTTCAACTCTTATTCGAGTGAGCTCAGCGATGTGAATATAGGGCTGACATCCGAGAGCCCAATAATAAACGTGTCGCCGTCAAACACCTATCTCATAGATGCGATAGGGTCAGGAACATACGGCGGCCTCGGATACAACCTGTTCACATACACATTCCATCTGCCTTCTACCCTTCAAAGCGGCGAATATACTATAGATGTGATGGCGAACTATAGGGTCAGCGTAGGCTCTCCTGGCACTGCTGTGCCTGGGGAATCCATAATGCCCATAACTTTCTACGTCCATGGCAGGCCCGACATAGGCATAAATCTGCTGCCAACGTCACAGATAATCCCGGGCAATGCGTTCTCGTACCAGCTTGAGGTGGTCAATAGCGGCGGCGCTATTGCGAGGAATGTCACGATAAAGGTATTGGGCTCAAATACTCTAATACCTATAGGCGAGAGCACATTCAGCATGGGCAGCGTGTCGCCAGAAGTACCTGTGCAGTTGTCAGGCAGTATGCAGGCCAGCAGGCAGGCAAGTGCAGGTGCACACGACATATACGCAGAAGTGAGCTATTCCAGCTCAATAGGCAACTACTCTTATAATGCCAGCATACCAATAAATATATACACCGGAGTGCCTGACCTGGCCATAACCGCTGCGGGTTCTATTCCGCCTGTGCTCTATTCCGGGTCGAACGCAACCATTGAGCTGTCCGTGCAGAACGTCGGCGACGGCATGGCGAAGAACGTATCAATAGACCTTGAGGGCGGCTCTGGCCTCAGCGTCAGCAGCAGTGCTAATCGCATTTTCATAGGTTCGCTACCAGCAGGTCAATCTATTCCAGAAACTGTATTCGTTTCGTCCAATAGCTCATATACTGGCAATGCAACGCTGCGCGCAATTGTCTCGTACTTCAATTCCGACTATTCGAATGCGACGCATTACACAGTGCCCATAAACTTGTCCATAGCGCCGAGCGCGGTATTCAACATAACGGGCGTGAACGATTCGCTGCTGTCAGGGGCGGCATACGGCAAAATAGTGTTTACCCTGAAGAATACAGGGAACGAGCCCGCACAGGGCATAACAGCATCGCTTCAGAGCATATACCCGCTAAGCCCCATAGCAGGCACGGCATACATAAACAACCTGTCTCCAGGGAAGTCGACGAATGTGACCTTCTACGTTAGTGTATCGTCCACCGGCTCGCCGGGGCAATACCCTGTAACAGTATATGAGCAGTGGAAGCAGCCCAACGCGGCGAACAGCCAGCAGTTCGAAGGCTCTACTGACTACTATGCGCAGGTGTACAGCAGCTCTAGCAGCGCCACATACTCGATAGTAGAGGATGCAATCGAGGCGACAGTGGCGATAGTGATTATAGTAATGGTATACAAAAGGATAGCAAAAAGTAGACGCAAGAATACAAGAACTAAGAAATAGTCTATAAATCCTTGCTTCAAAATAGGATTGGGTGTAGTATTGGACATCAAGAAAGGCATAGGTCTGGGGGCGATGGTGGACAAGGCGCTCGAAAAGTACAACGTGCCAACATGGCTCAAGCCCTACATATACGATTACGTCAAGAGCGATCCTATAAACGCCATTAAAAGGGCCACGAGCTTCATAGAGGTAAGGAGGAAGCGCGGCGAAGTGACGAGGGAGTATGTGCGCCTTCCCAACGGCATGGAGTTCAACATCGACTTCATACAGCACGTGCTGAGCCTGTTCCATTACGGCGAAGAGAGGATAGCGGCGATATATGAGACATGGTCAAAGGAGCCCACCGGCTACGACTACGTGCAATACGCAGCGCATTTCGGCCAGCTTGCAGAGACGACCAGAAAGCATGTGCGCGCAATACGCAACCTGATGGAAGGCATGGGTATAAAGCCCCTCGACCCTACTCCCGAAGCTGTTGCAGTTTTCGACGAGCTTGGTGCTATATCCGATTGGAAATCACGCGTTCTGGCATCAGGGCTGTTGCTTAAATATACCTATGGATATCCATTCGGCTTTATCTTCTATAGGGTATTCTATCCCGCATCTCCTGAATTCATGCGCTCTTTCGGCAAGGCATTCAAGAACGATAGCGATGCCAATATGTGGTTGGAAGAGGAAGCCAAGCGCATAGTTAGGGAGAAGGAATTGGCGGATTCCGTAATTATGAGTATGGCGGAGGACCTGCTGTCAAAGGCATACGATTCGGTCAGCAGCGAGCTGAAAATAGCTAAGAAGGCGCATATAGAGCGCGAAGCGCAGTTACTAATGGACGTTTCGCTGGCATATCCTCTTCATACACTCTACGAGCAGGGGCTGGCAATAGATATATATAGCGAGATAAAAAAGATTAAAGGGCTCAGCCGCAAGTGAGCCTCTTTTGCTCAACGCATCACGGAGTCAGGCGTTTCCTGTCGCGCGGAAACATAGCGCACTCCCGTATATTCTGCATGCCCGTTATCATCGTCGTGAGCCTTTCGAGCCCGAGGCTCCATCCTGCATGAGGGGGCGCTCCGCAGCGCATAGCGTTTATGTAGAAATCGAACCCTTTCGGGTCCATCCCTTTCTTCTTTATTGACTCTATAAGCAGCTCAGGCAGATGTATACGCTGCGCACCGCTCGAGACCTCGAGCCCCCTGTATATCAAGTCAAAGCTGTTAGTGTAATTTGGATCCGTGTCGCTGGGCATGGAGTAGAATGCGCGTATCGCAGCTGGGAACCCTTTAACTATTATTGCATCGCCGTAAAGCTTGTAAAGCTCCTTCTCCGCTTCCCTGGAAAGGTCATCCCCATTTTTTACCATCATACCGCCGCCCTGCAGCGCGTCTATCGCTTCAGTATATGTTATTGTCTTTACGCTCGGCACATCTAGCTCGACTCCTAGGGCCTGCAGGTCCTTCGCGTTGTTCTCCGTCACCGCCCTTACTATGCTTACCAGTACGTTGGACAATATAGATATCACATCGTCATGGTTCGCGAACGCCATCTCTACATCCATCTGCGTGGATTCATTGAGGTGGTATACCGTATTGGATTTCTCCGCCCTGAAGACCGGCGTTATCGTGAACACCTTGTCCAAGCCGCCTATTACCGCAAGCTGCTTGTACAGCTGCGGCGATTGTGCCAGGTACGCTTTGTCCTCAAAATAATCCATGCTGAAGAGATCCGACCCTCCCTCCGTTGCTTCCTTCACTATCGAAGGCGTGCGTATGTGGAGGAATCCGAGCTTCGAAACCGTGTCGATGAACGTATCTGCTATAGTCGATTCTATCTTGAATATGGCTGTGGTCTCCACCCTTCTAAGGTCTATATACCTGTAATCCAATCGCACGTCGAGCTCTGCGTCCACCTTCCCTGTAACCTCAAAGGGTATCTTTGCGGAGAGCGGATTGACATTAGTTACTCTTGTGGGTATTACTTCAAAGCCCGCTTTTGCCTCGCTGTTCTTCTTCACAGTGCCCCTGACTTCGACTACGCTTTCTTTGGGCAGCGACATGGCCTTGATGATGGCATCGTCAGTCACTCCTTTCTTCCCGACGACCTGCACTATGCCTGACCTGTCGCGCAGGAGCATGAACGTCAGGTTGCCGAGCTCCCTTATCTCGTGTACCCACCCGTCAAGCACTACTTCCTTGCCGTCCATATCGGCGGTCAGATCCCCCGCAAAATATGTCCTTCCCATGTAAAAGCCACTTTTAAATTCACAGCTCAAAGTAATAAATGTTTGGCGGGGGCGAGATTTGAACGCGCGGCCTCTAGATTTCCCGTCATTGCCGAATACGGCTCCGCACTCATTGTGCTATGCATATGAGTCTAGCGCTCTACCAGGCTAAGCTACCCCGCCAAAACAGTTATCTATTTCAGCAACAAAATATATAAAGGCGTGAAGGTATATATTTGTAATTGGCAATCTGGTGGTGTTACATGGCGGTGAAGAGCAGCATGCTTCCGAATTCAACCATAAGCGCGGAGCTCGTCGACTTCGGGCATGGCAGGTATGATGCATATATGAACATGGCCATAGACGAAGTGCTCCTGGACCTGGCAGACAGGTCAGGCAAGTTCTTCTTTAGGACGTACGATTTCACGAAGAGCTCTGTGATACTCGCCAATTCGGATTCACCGCTGAACCTGAAGGAATTGGACGAGAATGTTGATGTGACGCGCAGGATAAGCGGCGGCAAGCCAATATACATTGATGATAATGTCCTCTCATACAGCATAACAGGGCCCATGCACGGCGATGGCAGTATGCTTAAGAACAGTACAGTCATCAATAATGTGTTCGGCCCGCTAATAATGGGTGCTATAGCAAGCATAGCAAACAGTAGCGATAGGCTCAGCATGGGTAAGGTCTATAGTATAGAATTCGATGGCAAGCCTATAGTAGGCAACGGCCAGCACATAAACATTTCGCATTCGTTCCTGTACCATGGCATTGCGGCAGTCGGGCCGTGGGACGCTAGGAGCATAGACCGACGCCTTTGGCTCCGCCGCGAGGACTACGATGCACTTTACGTGCTCCCTAACCTGCACGACATAGCAGGTGACGGCTATACCGTTCAGGAATACAAGAGGATTCTGGCAGAGAGCCTCCGCAATGCCATCGGAATGGTGTTTTCATCCAAATCCGGCATAGTCGAGGCCGAGAAGGATGAAGTGCTGAAATTGGCTACCGCCAAGGTAGCAAGCGTCTACGCGAGCAGAAGCTGGGTCTTCCGCGATGATCCTGGCTTGAAACGCGATTCGAGATTCTGCCTCCTGTGGCCCGATTGAAACTCATTGCCTTCCCACATAGGATGAGAGTTCCCTCTGGTAGAGGAGCTCCTTGAGCGCCCTGCAGTTGGCTATCCAGTCCTTGATTGGTATATTCATCTTCTCACCTATTAGGGAGAACATCTCGTCGCTGCCGTGCGCTATTATCGGTTCCTTCTCAAGGGTCTCGCGCACGTGCTCCCTGACGTTCCATACCCCTACGGGCATGAGATATCCTTCGTGCACCTCTCTTAGTATTATGACTACTGCCTGCTTCTGCAGCTGCTTGAGCTTTTCAGTAACAGCGAGCCTAGCGGCATAATAGCAGCCCCCTATCTCCGCATATGTCCTCCTTCCTGTATAACCTTCATATGATGAGTATATGGATATGGATGTACCGCCCTCGTTCCAGATAGTCTTGGGATACCAAGCTTCAGCGGACTCGTACTTCCACTTTCCCGGGACAAATATTATGAGCCAGCGGTTGTCGAGCGATACGTTGTAATACATGTGTATGCTGTCTATCTCATCGAACTCTTTCACCTCCTTCAAGTTCCCTTTAGACAGGGTATCATCAACAGCAGTTATGCTCCACCTCGTGGGCACGAATTTCCTGCGCCTACCTAACCCGAACAGCCCCGCAGAGAAAGCCTGCTGTATCTTTGATACCGGAATATCACTCTCGTATGATTCCCTTATCGCAGTTCCTGCATCCGCATCAACATCCATATACAATTTTTCTATCTGCTTATTCGCCTTTATATTGTAGACGTCAAACGCCTTTATGTCTGCGCTTGGCCCGAAGGGCTGCACCTCATCGTTCAACGCTATCTTCACAAAAGGCTTTTTAGCGAACGTCAATTCCGCTTCTGCAGGCCTGTCGGCAAGTGCAAGGTCTCTTATCTGCTCCTCTATCCTGCCCTTCTCCACTGCATCCACTCTGGACTTGTGCATGCCCCTAACCAGCTTTGACCTAGAGGATACTATCTGCTCTATCGAAAACGAGCGCCATCGTTCTGGTACGGCAAGTATTGAAGTATCACCAAATTCTGGTGGCACCATAGGGCCTATTGTGACATTTGGATAGCCAAACCTGCCTATGAATATGTCTGTAGGTGAAGATCCTGAAAGGTCCATCCTATCTAATATTGGCATCATCTTCATGCTATAGTAATACCTAAGCAATGCAGGGTCACGCATATGCCTATAGACTATATCAGAGCGTTTGACCTTCAGCCCCTCAGGCTGGCTCGCGCTGCCGAGCTCCTTTATGATTGCTTTCCTATCTATAAGCGCAGCCAATTTATCCCGCATATGATATGCAAGTAGAAATATATATGCTCTTCTGGTCAGGATATGCATTGCCAGCAAGACCTTTTATTATTTGGCAGCGATAGTACAGATGATGGTATCATGTCTGTATATAAAAGCAGGATAGACACCTTATTGGGCGACGACCTCGATGCAATTCTCTTATTTAATGGCAGCGAGGAAAGCAGCAATTTCCTATACATGACTGGATTCAATAGCGGCGTTTTTGAAGACACTCCATTGCTATTGCTGAAGGACCGCATGGTAATATTCAGCAGCATGCTAGAGTATTCTACAGCAGTGAGCCAAGCATCGAGACACGGCGGCATAAGCGTGGAGAAAATAACCAGCAGGGAGGAGATTGTAAGCAAGATCAGGAAGTTCACACAAGGCAAAGCCATAGGTTTCGATGGCGAATGCCTGCCGTTCGGCACTTACATACATCTCAAGGCGCTTGCAAAGCCCAAAGCCGCCGTAAACGTAAGTGAAAGGTTTAGCGCATTGAGGAGAATCAAGAACACAGAGGAGATAAGGTACATGAAGGAAGCCGTGCGCATAGTCAAAAGTGCATTCTCCAGTATACCTCAGTATTTCAGAACTGGAATGACAGAGAAGGAACTTTCAGCGAGGTTCAACTACCTAATGGAAGAGGCAGGTGCAGACGCGCAATCATTCAAGACGATAGTGTGCTTCGGCAAGAACTCTGCGATGCCTCATCATTCGCCCGATCTGACTAAGCTTAATGAAAACAGCTTTATATTGATAGATGCAGGAGCAAAGTACAACAATTACTGCTCTGATATGACTAGGACATTTATTTACAAACCAGAGAAGGGCAGCACAAAGTACAAGAGAATGCTTGATATCTATGATACGGTAAAAGAGGCGCAATACCTCGCATTAGAAAGCGTGAAGCCTGGGGCAAGCGGCAGTTCCATACACAAGATAGCGCAGAATTACATTGACAACGCAAAAGGCGGCATGTACAAAGGCAGGTTCATACACTCTTTGGGGCATTCAATCGGGATAGACGTACATGATGATAGCAGCGTCGGGTTTTCGCCATCCATAAAGGTAAAACTCGAGGCAGGCATGGTGATAAGCGATGAGCCAGGTATCTACATAGACGGGTTCGGCGGTGTAAGGCTTGAAGATGATGTGCTCATAGGGAAGAACAGTGCAGCATTCCTATGACTGCAATGCGCTTAATCAGAAAAGAAAAAGCTAAAAAAAGAAAAAGAATGAAGCACCGATTACTTCTCAGCTTCTGCGTGCGCCATGCCCGCGCCCACTATGCCTATTATGAAGCCTATCAGCGTTCCTACGAACTGCAATGTCATGCCGTAGTAGAATATTACCAAGGCAAAAGACGTTGCCATCACTGCGCACGATGCCGCATATGCGAACGTCTTCTCAGACTTCACAGCCAGTGTTCCGAAGCTCACGAGGAACAGTATTATGGAACCAAGCACTGCGGCACCGTAAAGCAATGGTTCCCAGATGCTTGCCATAGATGCTCCCATTATCTTGCCAGATAGCGTGAACGTCAGGCCCAAGAAGATCAGGCTAGCGATCAGTTCCAGCACGAATATTCCGTACTTTACATTGTTGTTTGTTTTTGCCATCCTTATCACTACTGTGATACTCATAAGTTAACCTTTTAAATCTTTCTCCTGCTATAAGTCATTAAACGTAAATCTCTGCAGGCAATAGGACCACGTATTTCTACATACAAATGGTGTTACTACATGCACGTGCTAAACCAGCTCCCGCCATACAACCTGTTCGGCATCGAGGACCAATCGTACGAGAAGGCAAAGATAGCGGTGCTCCCTATTCCATACGACTCCACATCTACATATAAAGCAGGGTCAAGGGACGGACCCGCGGCGATAATCGATGCCAGCAGGAACCTTGAGCTTTACGATTACGAGACCAAGGAAGATATAAGCCGCTTGGGCATATATACGCTCGAGCCAATGGCCCCTGACTTAAGCTCGCCCGAGAAGATGGTAGACAATATAGGGAAAGAGACCACGCCCATACTCCAGGATGGAAAGATTCCTCTGCTGCTAGGTGGCGAGCACACCATAGCAATAGGCAGCGTGCAAGCGCTTTCCAAATTGTCAAAGAGGCCTTTCAGCGTGCTGCATTTTGATGCTCATTCAGATTCAAGGGATGAGATCTACGGAGCCAAATACTGCCACGCATGCGTGCTGGCGAGGATAGCGGAGCTTGGCCTCCATACATACAGTGTGGGCATAAGGAGCATAGATAAAGAGAGCGCTGATAGGTACGGAAAATCTATGTTGTTCAGGGATGAAATGCACGGAATGTCTATGGACAGTATAGTCAAAAAGATAAACAGCAACATCAATGAAGACATATACCTGACTTTTGATTTTGATGTTCTCGATCCCTCTATAATGCCGAGTACAGGCACGCCAGAGCCCGACGGCCTCACGTATTACGAGACGATGCAGATACTGAAGGGGGTCCTGCCAAAAAAGAACGTGATAGGCATGGATTTCACGGAGTTCTCTCCAATACCAGGGATGGTGTCTCCAGACTTTTTGGCCGCTAAGCTGATATACCAGACAATAGGGCTGGCTTATTCTAAGCTTAATAAGTGAGCTGGAAATCCCACACTATTTATGAGTGGGGGGTGTCAGATAGTCCAACATGATAAGGTATAAATAACTGCTTCGCAGAATTATAAGTGCTAACAATAATAACGGTGAAACTATGGCAGAAGAAACACATAACGAAAAGAGCAGGGCAAGCGGAGCAGAGAATATAGTGTACATAGGTAAGAAGCCAACCATGAATTACGTGCTCGCAGTTGTGACGCAGTTCAATAACGGCATGCCTGAAGTAACTATAAAGGCAAGAGGAAATGCCATATCGAGGGCCGTCGACGTTAAGGAGATCGTAGTCAATAGGTTTATGCCAAATCTGAAAGAGAAGGCCATGAAGACATCTTCAGAGGAGCTGACCAATGAGGACGGCACCAAGTCGAAGGTAAGCGCAATAATGATAACGCTTGCGAAGGACTGATACCTAAAGGATCTTCTATTCCTCTTTTTCTTTTTTATGCTAGTGTCCAAAACCTAGCTAGAGCCTTAATGGGCCCGCGGAGAATCGAACTCCGTATCTTCACGTTGTCAACGTGACGTCTTACCAATCGACTACGAGCCCAATCATAGATGTATCTTCATCCCGTCCATTGCCATGCGCGTATTCCTAAATACGCTTCGGGCCTCCCTAACCAATATGCTTGTATCCTTGTATCTTGCGCTAGGGTGGAACAACACTAGCTGCTTGGCACTTGCCTTCTTTGCCACTTCAGCAGCTTCTATCGCGGTGCTGTGCTTCCTCTTGCGTGCGAAATCCTCAAATTCATTTGAATATGTGGCTTCGTGTATGAGCAAATCTGCATTTTTTGCAGCGCTTACTGTTGTGGCTGCGGGTCTGGAGTCCGTTGCATATACCACTTTCTTGCCATTCTCTAGATGCGTCACATCCTCCAATTTTACCCTTTTCTTATTTATAGTTAATGTTTCGCCCTGCTCCAGCTGTGCAAACATGGTACCTTTTATGCCAAGCCTCTTGCACTTGTCCTTAATGAAGTGCAACTTGTCATCCTCTTTGAATACATAGCCATAGCTCTTTATGGAATGGTTGAGCTTGAATGCCGCTATCTCGAAGCCCTTCCCACGCACAATAGTGCCGCTTCTAACTCCTATAAATACTATATCATAACCGAACATAGCTTTGTCAAAAGTGGCGAGCGCCTTAGCCTTCTCCTCCTCGCCTTCGGGCACATATATGTAAAGTGGTTCAGTCCTGTTGTTCAACGCCAGCGTGCGCATGAGCCCTGCGATGCCTATAACATGGTCCCCGTGCATGTGGGTTATGAATATTGAATGTATCTTCGAAGTGCTCAAGCCATACACCATGAACTGGCGCTGTGTTCCCTCGCCGCAATCGAACAGGTAGATATCTCCATTGAACTCGATGGCTACGCTAGGCAATGAGCGGTCTCGTGTCGGGGTTGACCCAGAAGTGCCTAAAAATGTCACATCTATCATATATGCACCGTTTGATGCAATGCAGCTGCCTCAAAGATCTACAATAACATGCTTATTCTTCAGGTCGATGCTCTTCACCGAGATTCCTGTGCCTTTGAGTAAGGTGTTCAATTCATCTACTGTTATCCTTTTGTTGTGAGAAGCTGCATCTATGATCTGATTCAGGATATTCATGTTATTAAATATTGCCTGCGCTATTGCCTTATTTCTAGATATCTGCTCATCTATGCCTTCTACTATGCGCTTCTGCTTATTTATGCTCTTCTTCAGCTTCTCTAAGGCTGGATTCTCTACCTCAACCTTCTCCGCATTCTCAACATAAATGAAATCCATGGCTTTGTATATGTCGTTGAAATCAACAACTTCCTTCTCTGAATACTTCTTTATAGCGCATAGCGCATAATCTATGACAATGCCCTGATCCATATAAACATAGACATTGCCTTTTTCTGCCTCTTCTACCTCCATATTTATGCTATCTATAATATCCCATACTCTAGCCCCAAGCCTCCCTACCGTCTCCTTGGGATCTATGCCTAGCGATGATACTGCATTCTCTACATACAGTGTGCCAATATTCGTCCATCTGGACATGAACGACATTATACCCATGTCGCTATGCTTCTGTATTGTGTTTCTTGCTTCATCTTTGCTGCTTGCGATTATATTCATAACTAGGTTTTCTGGCGGTTTATATAATGCCCTAGGCCGTATAGATCTGCCCCTAAAGTCCTCATAGGTATATGCGAGCAGTATCTTATCCTCTTCGTCAACCAGGATCATGTTGCCCTTGCCGAACATCTCAAATATTATGCCCAAGCGGGATTCCCCCTTCAATAGTGAAAGCCTCACTATCCTATCGTCATTGATCTTTGATATGTCGCTTATCCGATACCCGCTTGCCCTCTTTCTGATGGCGACGGCGAAATTGCTAGGCTCCCCATACTTCTCTGTATATGCGGTGATATGCAGCGTGTGCGAAAGCAAGCACATCAGATTGGCCTTGAGGTCCTTCCTGCTCAGCTTCAGGACGAACTTACCGCTGCCCAAGTCATAAAATTTATCTATATAGCTTCCTTCTACCTGCTTTAGCTTTCCGACGAGCACCGAGATTTCAATATTAGATATCTCACGCATCAGTACTCGCTCCTTAGATATTTTTCAGCTTCTTGGCACCTTCCTCCTTCACGATTCTCGAGAAGGATTTGGCCTTCTTCTTGGCATCCGAAATGCTTTCGAAGGCGGTGCCTATCTGCACTATGTCTGCGCCATACTTGTAGGCGTTCCTGAGATCGTTGAGTGTCAGTATGCCGCCTCCTACTATATACGGCACGCTTATCGACTGTTTTACCATCCTCACAAATTCGGGCGGTATTGGCCCGGCATGCTGCATGCGCGGGTTTGATCCAGTGTCTGTAAGTATGAATCTATGGCCGAGATACTCGCCTGCCATTGCAAGCGCTGCGGCTATCTTTGGCTTCTCCCGAGGCACTAAGTTGGCATCGCCCACCCAGCCGACAGTGCCTCCCGGGTGCACCACTATATATCCGACGGGCAGCGGCTCCAAGTGCAGCTTCCTTATCAGCGGGGCTGCGAGCATCTGTGCGTGCGTTATCCAGTAAGGGTTCCTTGCGTTCAGTAGCGACATGAAGTACAATGCGTCAGCATAACCTGTGAGCGTGCCTATGTTGCCTGGGAACAGCACGACTGGGGTGTCGACCAGATCCTTTATCCCTTTTGTTATCCTGTCCAGGGTTTCTCCCTGTACGCCCATGCTGCCGCCTATGAGCACCACGTCTATGCCTCCATCTACTCCTGCCTTTGCTGTCTTAATAGCTTCATCTTCTGTCTTATAATCATCAGGGTCTATCAATCCGAACAGGAGTGCGCCTCTGCTCTCTAGTGCTTCATTTATATACAATTCAACTCTGCCTTGTTTCATATTCATCAACCTTAAAAAAAATTAATAGAATCTAGAAGCAGTTCTTTATCATTGCCACGCCCTCGACCTCCATCTTCCCTTTAGGCAAGAACTTTAAGTCCTTCTTTATGCTTTCTATGCTTATTATCCTGTCGCTAACCAAAAAATCGTACTCGTCTATGTTTATGTTCTTGGATCTCCTTCCAAGCCTCGCGAGAAGCGTTGATACGTGTTTTGCCGGCGGATTGACATGCAAGTAATCCGCTGCGAGTTTCATCAGGCTCTGCTGCGTATGCGGCTGCCCGTCGGTGAGATTGTATACCTTCTCCAGCGCGTTCTTGCTATCCGAAGCCAGGACGAACGCCTCTGCTGCATCATCAACGTATACAAGAGTCATATGGTTCTCGCCCTTGCCAACATATCGGAATTCGCCTTTTCTGATCAGTTCGAAAACCTTGCAGAATGACGGCTTTTCATAGCCCGGGCCGTAAAGCGTCCCTATCCTAAATA
Source organism: Candidatus Micrarchaeia archaeon (assembly GCA_049965155.1). GTDB lineage: Archaea > Micrarchaeota > Micrarchaeia > Micrarchaeales > Micrarchaeaceae > JAMCYB01. Next base: position 40,074 of record JBMFWP010000003.1, read on the forward strand.
TGGTATAGTGCAGGTTCCTGTGCGCAAAGGAGAACGAGCGCAGGACCTGCTCTGCTATATATTTGCTCTTCGAGTACGGGGTCTCGGGTTTGGCCTCAGAGTTCTCCGTGAGTATCTCGCCCTTCCTATGATGCCCGTAGACGCTAATGCTGCTCGCAAATATGAATTGCATCTCGTTATCGCCATCGTTAGCTTCCAATATCGCATTGAGGAGATTCTCTGTGCCCTCTACGTTGATGTTCATAAGCGTCTGATAGGTGTTCTTGTAATTGTATACTGCGGCAGCCATGTGGAATACGTTATTAACGTCCTTTGCAGCCTCTGCAAGTACTTGCTTGTCAGCGCTGTTCTTCAAGGTCAGGTCAGCGACATACGGTATAACTCCAGTAGGCATCGACTTCCATGCTCCTATGTCGCTCGGCTGCTCTTTTACCAGCACCCTTACTTCATCCCCCCTGGCAAGGAGCTTTCTAACTATCTCTCTCCCGAGCGCGCTTGTGGCTCCAGTGACAAGGTCCACAGTGGGCTTATCCTTTCCTTGGTTTCTCATTGCCACCCCCCATGTTTGTCTTGCCGTCGAGAATAGATACTGCTAGCTCCCTTATGCGGCCTTCTGTCAATTTGTTTATGGCATATGGTACCCAATCCTTGCCATAAGGTACATAGACGCTCACTCTCATCTTCTCTTTTATAAATTTACTCTGCCATCTTTTGCTGTATCCTAATGGTAACTCAAATATTAAATCCCTTTTGTATTGCTTGTTTGCCTTGGCCAGCCTATAAACTGTCTTTTCGTCGGGCTCTTGGATGTGCACCGTGGCCTTTAGCTCGTGCAGCTTATTTATGTAATTCATATACATGTCTATATGCCCTTTCTGTTTCGCTTTTTCTTTATCCTTGGTGCTTTCTTTAGGTTCATTCATATGGTAGTGCGATATCAACTTCACCAAAGCAGCTTTTGGCAAGCTGTCTATCACTTGCTCTATCTTTGGGTGCTGCAGCGGCAGTTCTATGCCAATGCCATCATATAGCTCGTTGTACCTCTTATAAAGGTCCACCATGCCCTTGAGGCCTAATGCATCTTCATATTCGAACCATGCATTCACATGTGAACTTTTCGCCGTGGTAAGCAGGGAAAGCATATTGTGCTCTATTATTCCGTTGGGGAGCGTGAGGCCAAGCTGTGACATACGCACCGATATTGAAGCGCCCAGGTTGAGCCTGGATATCTGCTTTATCAACTGCATGTACGAATTAAGGTTGTACCTAGCCTTTCCTGTATCATTGACGTTCTCATTGAGGAAAGTTATCGTGGCTGACATGTCCTTGTCATTGAGGCTCTTGGTCAATCTGAATGCCGCATTGACTGTAGTTCCGGATATATGCTTCTTTATCAACCGGTATACTATGCTCTTCAAGAAAGTGTTCTGTTCTGACAATTTAATCACAATCGATTGCTGCCGCGGTATAATTACGGCAATATTCTTCAAGACCATCCATATGCATGCAGACCATTTCCAGATGCCTTGCGCATAGCACAATAAACGGATAACAACAGATAAATAATGATACTTATCTATAAAGATATAAAAGTTTATTTGATTTGCTGCGGTGATATATTGAATACCGAACTGAAGCTGCTGAGCTTGAAAGAGCTATTCTCAAAACTCCGCGCCGACATAAAGACATTCATAACAGACACGAGGGGTGCACTGGAACGCAATAACGAAGTCGGTTACGAAGACATCAAGAGATTGAGGGAACATATAACCGAGAGGCTCAATAGTGGCGAGAGCGTTGATGACAATGAGGAGATACTCAAGGTGCTCAATCTGTTCACGATGGATAAGGCATTCCTTCAGATAACTGGCGAAGAGGCTGAAGGCTGGATGGATTTCATCAATGCCATAGAAGAGAGTATGAAGGACTTAGATAAATACGCAACCACAAAAGAGGAACGCCACGACTTAGACGAGATAAATGATGCTCTTGCCAAAGCGAAGAGCCTGCTCAGAAAGTGATTTGTCACTATATTTGTCAGTCATCTTCGTTATGCCTTCGCAGCAATGACCTTAGCGATTTTGCCCTTGCGAGAGATGTTATCTCAAGGGCTACAGTTGCCGTCATTAGCAATGTTGAAAGTGCAAAATTCCCTTGCGTAAAAGCATATACACCAACCCCTAGCGGAAGAGTTGATGCCAGGGCCTTTGCTTTTGTACTACTTGTCACACTTTTCATAAGCCCTTCTCTGAAATTATCAAGCGATTCTATACGGAAATCTATATCCTTATCAATTCTGCGAAGCGCTTTTTCTATAAATGTTGCGGTTCCAGTCCCGTCTTTGGGCAACTGCACCCCATAAGTCTGAGATATGCTTTTGAAGACATACTTCTCTATCTTTTTGATTTTCAATGCCTCAAGTTCAATCACATAATCGTTCAGTTTGCTGCGGAATCCAACATGTCTATACTCATACCTATCATTTATTGCAGAATCAAAGAGCTTCGATACTTCATTGATTCTCTGTTCGATGTTTGGCATCTTTTCATCTGAATCCAACGCGCTGCCGATATCGTTAAACATGGAAATGCACGCAGTATTAGTATATAGTAATTTCGACGTAAATATCATTGCGCTTGCCCATCTCTTGTGCCATCTGCTCAGCTTATCAGTGTCGTACATGAGCTTTGCATTATCATTTACATAAGTCAGCGCATTTCCTGCCAAATTTAAGGCCGATGGGATAAACCTGCGGGCTTCGCCGCCTAACGCTGAAACAGGTATATCAAATACAAATGTGGTTGGTTCTCCGTCAATATCATTAGTTTTTACAAACGCATGGATTCCTGTGCTTAAATGGTACAGTATACTCGTCAATATCTTTGCTTCGTCAGTGATAAGATCTAAGAGCGCGACTTTTTCGTGCACACTGTGCGCCAGATAATAGCCGCTTTCTAGCGACGATATGGAGCTTTCGAATAATTTCCCAGCTTCGGCGTATCTTCCACTATCAATGGCGTCGATCCCTTTGTTCAAGTCCGACATTGACAACCCTATCATGGGGCTATCGTATCTAGCATTGCGCAGCATCAGATCACTATTAATATGATACCAGTGAAGCGCCATAAATATAAAAAGAAATCCGCGTAGTATTATAAATCTTGTGCTTGTTTTTAAACACCTTATATTAAACTTTTATCGCTAATACTCATAGAGTGGTCTCAATGTATAATTTGAAGCGTGTAGGGGAAGCCGTATATGAAATCGCTAGGGATGAAAAATTAGGCATGAATGTTCCAGTAAGGTTATATGCAAACAAATACATACTAGAACACATACAGAAGGATAGAACACTCATGCAAGCCGTAAACGCTTCGATGCTCCCATCGATAGTGGGTAGCATGCTCGTCATGCCGGATGGACACGAAGGCTATGGCTTCCCAGTAGGAGGAGTCGCTGCATTTGATGCGGAGAACGGAATAGTATCGCCTGGGGCTATAGGGTTTGATATCAACTGTGGGGTTCGCCTCGTTAAGACTAATATGGAGGAGAAAGATATTAGGTCAAAGCTGAGCAGGCTGATGGACTCGCTTTTCAAGAATGTTCCAAGCGGCGTTGGAAGCAAGATTAAACTTGGGTTTACAGAAGAAGACTTGGAGCACGTCGCCACTGAGGGCGTAGAGTATATAATAGGAAAGGGTTATGGATGGAAAGAGGATATAGAGCGGACCGAGGAGAACGGCCACATAGCTGGAGCAATTCCAGAAAAAGTCAGCAAAACAGCGAAGAGCCGCGGCAAGCAGCAATTGGGAACTTTGGGTGCAGGCAACCACTTCTTAGAGGTGCAGAAAGTGGAAAGAATATTTGATGAAACGCTCGCAAAAGCTTACGGGCTGCAAGAAAACCAGGTGGTGGTAATGCTGCACAGTGGGTCTAGGGGATACGGGCACCAGGTGTGCAGCGATTATCTTGATACTTTGGCAACATACCAGTCAAAGAATGGCATAAAGCTGCCTGATCCTGAGCTTGCATATGCATATCTAGATTCGAATGAGGCACAGGACTACCTAGGTGCGATGCGCTCTGCGGTCAATTTTGCATTTACCAACCGGCAGATAATGATGAGCTCCATAAGGAAGAGCTTTGAGGAAGTCTTTGCCAAGAGCGCGGATAGCATGGGCATGGACCTGCTGTACGATGTCGCGCACAACATAGCGAAGCTGGAAGAGCATAGCGTAGATGGCAAGAAGAGGATGCTAATGGTGCACAGGAAGGGCGCAACCAGGGCTTTCGCCCCGGGCAGGCAGGAGGTGCCTAAAATATATAGGGCCTATGGCCAGCCTGTTATAATACCAGGCAGCATGGGAACAGCAAGCTACATACTTGCTGGAAGAAAAGAGGCTATGGTAGAGACATTTGGATCGTCGTGCCATGGCTCGGGCCGGCTGATGTCAAGGCATCAGGCAATAAGGGACATACCGATGTCGCAAACTCTAGGTGAGCTTGAGAAGAAGCATATAGAAGTCCGCGTCAGGAGCAAGAAGCTGATAAGCGAAGAGGCAATGGAAGCATACAAGAATGTAGACGATGTTGTAGCTACTATAAGCGAGGCAAAGATATCGAACATAGTAGCGAGGCTTGTACCCATAGGTGTTGCCAAAGGCTAGGCTGCAAAGCTGCATTATTTATTTCTTTTCTGGCAAGTATGCTTAATGATGAATGAGGTAATCGCTGAGCTTTTGCTGTGAAGATAGGTAGGCGGGCTGAAAAAATGAGCGTTCTAACAATGCTCAATAAGAAGAGCATAAGGGTCACGGACATTGCATCGCAATACTGGTGCGAAAAGCAGATGGAGCTGCGCTACCTTTACGGTGACAAGAAGAAGACCGTTGAAGAGAAGAAAGGCACGCTTCTGCACGAGATGCTGGAAAACGAGACAAACGTGCCAGTGCTCCTAGAGCCTAAAAGCTATGCAGATTATATGTACAAGACCCTCTATACGAGTTCGGTAGCCCTCTCTGCGCTAAAGGAGAACGGAAGGACTAGGGAGGTTCAAGTGTTTGGTAGGATGGAGGGCTTCAGCCTTGTGGGCAAGATAGACCAGCTGAATTTCAAGAACGGAGTAGTCACAGTTGAAGAGGATAAAACCAGGGCTAATGACAACCTGCCCAATGCAGCACAGATGCTGCCAAACAAGATTCAGGTGATGTTCTACAGGTCTATGCTTGAAGATATACAGAATGGCGCGTATACTGTAGAGGACTTCAGCAAGGTGTACTATACAGAAAGGCTAGTGCTAACTGATGAGTTCAAGCGCCAGCTTGCTGCAATGCATATAGAGCAGAGCAAGCACAGCATGCAGTACATAGAAAAAGAGTTCTTCTCGAAGGTAAAATCCATAGGGGAGATAGGCGATACGTTGTACATAAAGTACATAAACCAGTTCACGGAAGGCACAATAAAGATATATAAGTTCCAATACAGCCGTGCTGAGCTGGAGAAGAGCAAAGAATTTGTATTTAAGTATTGGAAAGGCATAAGGAAGGCGCTGCCTGTGCCTAAGGAAGAAAAATGGAAATGCAACTACTGCGTTTTCTTCGGCAAGCAGTGCAAGGTATGGTGGGGTCAGAAGACGATAACATGAAGCTTGACAAAGATTCTTTGAGGAAGGATTTTTCTAAGGACTACAAGTCTTACTACTCTACGGAGCTGTTCGAGCGCGAGGGCTTCATAAGGAAGAAATGCAAGGTTTGCGGAAAGAACTTCTGGACTCTCGACCCGGAAAGGGAGCTATGCGGCGACTCCGAGCACGAGCCTTATTCGTTTTTCACAGAGAAGACAGTAGATATAGACTATTCTAACTTCTGGAGAAAATTTGCAAAGTTCTTCATTGATAATGGTCACAAGGAGATAGAAAAGTACCCCGTGGTGAGCCGCTGGCGGCAGGACCTCTATTTTACCATAGCAAGCATACAGGACTTCCAGAGGATAGAGAATGGCAGGATAAGCTTCGAATACAGCGACAATCCACTAATAGTGCCGCAGATGTGCATGCGCTTCAACGATATACAAAATGTAGGGGTAACAGGAAGGCACCTCACCGCATTCATGATGGCTGGGCAGCACGCCTTCAACTATCCAAAGGAGGGATATTGGCGTGACCGCACCATAGAGCTTAATTTCAAATTCTTAACTGAGGTTCTTGGAGTAAAAAGGAAGAACCTGACATACACGGAAGACGTTTGGGCTATGGGCGACTTCTCCGAATTTGGGCCTTGCATAGAGGCTTTCTCAAATGGCCTTGAACTCGTCAACAATGTGTTCACGCAATTTGAAAGCAGTAATGGCAAAGTGAGTGAGCTGAAGGGCAAGGTGATAGATGTTGGATGGGGTTTTGAGCGGCTGATATGGTTCAAGAGCGGCAAGCAAACCTTGTACGATTCGGTGTTCAAGGAGCAGCTCGAGTACATACATAAGAACATGGGCATAAAGCCCGATCATGCAAAATACAGGAGCGTAGCTTCAATAGCAGGCTACATAGACATAGATGCTTCAAAGGCTGGGGAAAACTACGAGCAGGAGATAATGCGCAGATCGGGCATAAGCATGGAAGATTACTACTCTACAATAAAGCCCATGCAATCAGCGTATGCAGTTGCAGACCATATGCGCACGCTTCTATTCGGAATAACTGACGGGGCGTTGCCCAGCAATGTTGGCGGTGGCTACAACTTGCGAGTAATACTGCGCAGGGTATTCGACATTGTTGACGAATATGGCATAGATATAGACCTTATGAAGCTGGTAGAGTCGCATGCCCGCGAACTCAAGCCCATATATCATGATATAGATTCAGCAATAGACGAGATAGGCACAGTAATAGAAGTGGAAAGGAAACGTTACAACAACACAAAGAGCGCGGCGAACACCATAATAGACTCTATAATAAGGAGAAAGGAGCAGCTTAGTGCAGAACGGCTAAAGATACTATACGAGAGCAATGGCATAGCTCCAGAGTACATAGCAAAGGAACTCGGCAAGAAAGGCATTGATGTGGAAGTGCCTGAGAACTTCTATTCATCCATAGTCAAGAGCGATTTCGTCGAAGCCAGGAAGGAAAAGCACAGCAAGATAAGCATAGATGTCAGCGGAATTAGCAAGACTGACAAGCTGTTCTATGATTTTGCATCCGAGTCGAAGTCAAAGGTCCTCAAAGTCGAGGGCAACATGGTAATACTTGACAGAACACCTTTCTATGCGGAGAGCGGAGGGCAGGAGGCAGACCACGGAACAATAAATGGCATAAAAGTCGAGGATGTGCAGATTGTAGAAGGAGTAATAGTGCATATACTCCAATCTAAGCCTGATTTTAAGGTTGGGCAGGAGGTAGGATGCATTGTCGATCAAGATAGAAGGGCAAGGCTTATGGCGCATCATACTGCAACCCACCTAATCAGCGCTGCAGCAAGACAGGTTCTCGGCAAGCATGCATGGCAGGAGGGGGCTAAGAAGAGCGCCGAAAAGGCTCATATAGACATAGCGCATTACGAGAAGCTTACTGAGGCACAGGTTAAAAAGATAGAGGCAACTGCAAACATGTATATACTCAACGGGATAAGGGTCACAATGGAGGAAATGATTCGTTCTGAAGCGGAATCCGAATTCGGCTTCTCAATATATCAGGGTCACGGCGTGCCTGCAGCTAAGATGAGAATAGTGCAGATACGTGACCTTTCTGGAAAGCTTATAGATGCAGAAGCTTGTGGCGGACTTCACCTTATGAACAGGGAAGGCATGATAGGCATAATACGCATAATAGGCTCGTACAGGATACATGATGGTATAGACCGTATCGAGTTCGTAGCAGGTCCTGCTGCATTGGACTATATAAACAGCATGGAGAGGACACTAAAGAGCATTGCCGCCTCGGCAAATATAGATCTTGATAAGCTCGAGTCAGGGGTAAGCCAGAAGCTCGCCGAGCTCAAGGACTACGCAAAGGAATACTCAAAGCTCTCAGACGAGCTAAGCGGGTATGTAGCAAAGGAACTTGCCGAAAGCGCTAAAGGCTCAGGATTTGCGCGGCGCCTGGATTACGACAGGAAGATGCTCCGGTCAATAGCTACAAAAGCCGTGCTCATAGACCCCAAGGCTACCATCATACTTTATAACAGCTCAGGAGATGCGGTTTGCGCCTCGGGTGAGAAGTCTGGCAGGAGCGCAGTCCAGTTCATATCTGAGAATTCAGAAAAGCTCACTAGAAATAGCTTTAAGGGAGGCGGCTCGGAAAGAATAGCAGAGGGTAAGCTGACGAAGTACTAGGGTTAACCTGAAAGAGCGCGGCCAAAAGGCCGCGCATAAGGTTGGGGTTTTCAAAAAGACAGCATTATTTCCTGTACTTGTAGTAGG
>JBMFWP010000004.1:0-47832 GCA_049965155.1 Candidatus Micrarchaeia archaeon
GCCCTACCGTATATATCTCCTATCCTTCCGAATTGCGTAGAGAATACCGCTACAACTATCATGTATATTAGTATTACCCATATTATTGTAGATATAGTTGAATGCAGCGCAGCGGTCATAGCCGGGAAGGCAAGCAGAACGATAGTGGAGTCTATCGATGCCATAAGCGTACCCATGATCACTACTGTCAATATCAGATTTTCACGTGTCCTTTCCATAAATAGACCCTGTCTTTTGTGGATATGAATACTTGGATTAAAATATTTTGCTACCCTTGCCTTTTAGCATTAGCCAAATCGCGCTGTGGAAAATGGTTCTATCTACTATAAGGTACACCCAGATTATCTGCGCCTTAAATATAAGTGAGCATTGGTAAGGTTGTCAGTTCTCCCGCTATCTATTCTCTCTATCTCGTTTGTCACACTAGTATATATACACTTCAGGTCCTGCATAAACGCTTCAGAAAGCGTGTCGAATGTGTAGTGTGGGTGATAGTATTCCATATAAGCGGGCCATTCCATATGCCCAAATACGTCAGGGCCATATGCCTCTTCAATATTCTTTATCCTCATGTATTCAAATAATGGCGCAGCGTATTTTGATAGAATGCGTTTCTTTATCGAGTACAGTTCATTCAGGTAGAGCCTACCCAAATCTCGTTCTGCACTCTCCATGAATATTGATAAGTTATAAGTGAATTTCAAGTAGCTGTTTGACAATGCGGACCATGTCAATGCAGTCCTACCATTCCTGTCAGCCAAGAATGGATTTGCACCATGCTTCTCGTACAACGCCTTCATGCATTGCAAATCCCCATTGAACGATTCTTGCATATACTTCGTATATCCATGTGGTACCGTGGCTGCATTGAAATCCGCTTTACCGTGAAGAAGGTCATATATGTTCATTCTCTCCTTTGTGCTTCCTTTTACCCATGCGAGAAGGGGGCGTTTGAATTCAAACTTCTTTGTCTTTATTGCTGCCCCGTATTTATCTCTATTCCTGTACCCATCAGACACCAATGAAAGATCTGCGCCATGCTCGAGTAGAATGCTAACTGCCTCAGCGTTGCCAAGCTGGCATGCCCACATGATAGGCACTTCGCTGTATATGTTGGGCGTGTTCACATTTATATATCTGGAAAGCTTGTCCAAAGCTGCCATATTGTTATATTTAATTGCTGGGAAGAGCATCGTGTTCTTATTGTAAGGAGAGAGTAGATTAAAGTCAAACCCCAAGGCCCTCAGCATATCGAAAGCCCTACTATCAAACCCATATTTTATCGCTGTGTGTATTGGGTTATGTAGGAAATCACCATTGTAAACATCGCCTTCTGGCGGGTATATGTAAGGGTATTTATTCGGCGCATTTTCTGGATGCAACAGGCTCTGCACCCTTTTGTTCTTGGAAGCCACATAGTTGAAGTTTTCGAAATTCTTTGCGTAGCTTAGCAGGCTGTATTTGCCTTCTATTGGTCTATTTATATCAAGCCCATAGTCTTCGACTAGTATCTCAAGCCTCTTGTGCCCATTAAGCTGAGCCATTGCTATGGTGCCAAGGCTATTGCCTCTATGCTCTGCATTAACGTTGCAACCGCTGTCTAAAGCCTCGTAGACCATTCTCCAGTCCCCTTTAGCAGCAGCCCGCAGCATAACAACATTAGGGCTGGTCTTTGTTCTAGTAAGCGCCATAGGCAATATGTCAGTTCGCCTCATATATAAAGTTTTGGTTTTTGCCAGGAAATATATAAATATCAATAGAACACCATACACAAGTACTAACTTTTCATTGCTAGTGATTGGATGAGTAGAACCAAGCCCATACCATTCTGGTACGAGGATGTAGTAGAAGCAAAACGATCCTATCCAGATATCAATAGCTTCCTACAGCCGTTCGTTAGTAACAAGCACAGAGGCAATACAATGGATGCTCTGAAAGCTCTAAACGAAGAAGTGTTGAAAGAAGCGTCGGAAGGGAAGGGCAAACCGCTATATCCTAGTTGGGAGCGCAGAATAATCGCCCTTGTAAGAGTATACGCCGACATAGCGCTATATGAGGCCGTATTAGAAAGACAGAAGAGCAGCATTGAGGGAAGGACAAAGATGAAGCTATATGAGCTGGAAGTTGAAACGCTGAAAGTTGAGAAGGCACTTTCTGAATTGGCTTTCGGATCAACATTTAAGGATGAAGCTTCTGAAAACATGCTTTTGCTTGAGAATGTACGCAGACAAGCAATAGAACCGCTGCTACGCAGGAACAGAAGCACGGCATCACATAAAAAGGATGGAGGCACCCAAGAAGTGCCTAAAGCGCCGACGAAAATGATAGGCGAAGTACTGCTACTTGAAAATGCAGTATTACCTCAGAGAGAGAAACACAAGAGCAAGCAAAACAACCCCATCACCCCTAGATTGGAGGATTGGGATATTCGTTAATGAAAATCCGTCCCCATCGATGCGTTAATGCTTTTCGGCAGTCATTTTTATTTATCAAATATTGAACTTTGCCTGCTTGAACTATGCATACAGCATTATATCGAAATGCTCTTTGCTCGTTTTACATAATCCCTTGTGCCTTCTTTTAGCACGCTCAACAGATATGTCTTGAGGCCATCAGATGAAAACTTCTCGGAGAGCTGCTTTGGATCTTTTGCAAGGACTATTGCTATGCCACCTCCGCCTCCGCCGCTGAGCTTTGCACCGTAAGCACCCATTTTCCTGCTTTCTGAAACGGTAGTATCAAGGCCGGGGCTTGAGACATCCAGTTTTTTCAGGTACTCCTGATTCCTGTACATCAATTTCCCTACTGTAGAAAGATCTCCTTTTTTGAGTGCACTCACGCCGTCAATTGTGCACCTGTCTATTTCCTCAAATATAAGTGTGGTGCCCACTGGATCATCCTTGTAATGCTTGGCAACTATCCCAACAGTCTCAGATGTGGGTTTCTTCATCCCAGTGTCCACTATCAGCAAGCGCAAATTGGGCGGTACATCTTCCTTTACAACTCCATCTTTGTCATTGTATAAGATGCATCCACCGTAGAATGAGGCGTTGACGTCTATCTTGCCTGCAGAATAATTCTTATGTATTACTCTGTCACCATCTCTAGCTATGTCTATCAGCTTCTCGTCATCAGTGCTTACCCCTAGAGAATTTGTTAGAGCTACTGCAAATGCAGTAGAGCATGCAGCACTACTTGCAAAGCCCCTGCTTATAGGTATATCAGAGCTTATTGTCATCATCTTGCCGGATACATCAGCATCGAATTCGTCCATAACTCTCCCGGCTATTATTATGTATGGGAGCATGCCTAACTGCACGCCATTCTTTGCAGCATTTTCCACAAATGATGAGATATGGTTGTTCCTGTGCTCTTTATCAATACTCTCAAGCTCTATACGGTCTGCAGCCTTTGCCTTTTTGTAATCCTTGAAAAGCCTTGATATATACTCTATAGAAAACGAGTTTTTCTGCTTTAGGTCATCTAAGTGAAATTCTATACCGTCAATATCTGCGTCGCTGATCTTGGCATCAACTTTTCTCCCTATCGTTACTGCTGCAGAATGGTAGCCGTATACGACTGCATGCTCCCCATATAGTTTGACTACTCCGAAAGCGCTTGCTTTTGATTCCGACATGTTATCTGGCATTTATGATTACACAGGCTTTTAAAGGGCTCAGACTGTATCGTCATCCAACGAAGTACTTGGGTCAACCGTGTGCACTAGTATAGTCCTCAAGCTCTCGGTAGAACAGCCTCTTGAATATATATATAAACACTATCGAGATTGCTGCCATGCCTGCTAGGGTCGGAGTGCCCAGCTTCCCTGATAATATTGCTACCGGATAGTATGTTGCTATCCCCACAGGTATCACGAAGGATAAGACGAACACACCTAGCACTCCATATATTGTTAGAGGATATGAGGCAAACTCGTTGAATATGTTTATCAAGCTATGCGTCCAGTTGGCTGACCTCATTAGCTTGTATACTCCAAGCGAGAATATGACCATGAATGTGACCAGCACCGCAAGCCCCAATGCCAGCATTACGATGAACTCGGTTATCTGCAGAAAGGTCATACCGAGATGCACCATAGAATAGATTATTATGATTATGCCGGTGCCCGCACCTGAAAGAGAGTAAGGGTTGCCAAGGGCGAGCACAGTAAGGTATGGCGAATAGGGCCTTGTCAGGTATATGTCCAGGCCTCCTTCCTTCATGAGGTTGGTAAGGCCCCATGGCTGCACAAAGTAATACATTATTGATATTGCTGTTGATGAAACGCCGCCAAGAAGGAGCAGCTGGTAGTAGCTCCAGCCGCTTATCCCGCTCGATACAGTATAGATTATTGTTATAAATGTAAAGTTTATCAGCGGTCCCAGTGACACTGCAAAGAGCAGGAATAACGCCGAGGTTCTATATACTAGCACTTCTTTCCACATATAGCGCTGCATCAACGCGAATATGCGCATGTCCCTTGCAATGCTACTTATGTAATGCTTTGCATCCAATTTATCCACCTACAGATGTTGCTCTCTTGAAAGCAAACCTCCACGATATGTAGCCTATCATAGTAAAGGCTGCAAACCACACTATGCCTATCCAGAAGCTCTGCGTGCTCACTGCGCCTACCCCAGTGAACTCTGATATAGGCACATAGAACATAAACTGGAACGGCAGCAGGTACATTATCTTGCCCAGATACTGCGGGAAAAGAGACAATGGTATTATCGCGCCTCCGAGAAGTCCACTGCCTATCTCATAGAATGAGGTTATCCCATTTATGTCGTTCGTAAAGACGCTCATGCATCCAAGTATAAAATCCAACGACAACGCTATTAATAGCCCGATAAGCATGGATGCCGCGAAAAGCAATAGATGCTGGAGAGTGAGTGTTATATGGAATGCAAGGACTATGATCACGAACAATGGCAGCCCCACGAGTACCGCCCATATCAGCGCGCCGAACAAGGCAGAAACCACAGTAAGCCCAATATAGCCTATGGGCATAGCGAGCTTTGATGCTATGCGACCCCGCTTGAAATCGTACTGCATTATATACGGCAAGTCTGTATACAGTACCAGCTCAACGAGGCTTATAGAGAAGAAGTATGCTATCATACTATCCAGGCTATATGAGCCTATGCTGGATACATGCGAAGATAGGAATACGACGGACCACACGAATACCATAACCAGCGGTCCAGCTATCTTCGTCACTATGCTCAGGACCAAGTCGAGGCGGTAAGATACCTCTCTCTTGAACTCAAGCTTGACAAGAGCCGCGTATTTTCTAATCCCTCCGACGAAATCATGTTGTGCCACTGGCATCACGTGTCTTATTTGTATAGAACTTGTGCAACACGTTGCTTAATTCGGGCTCAGAAACGCTGAAATCGACCACTTTCTTCGATGAGAGGAATGCAGATAGGTACTTATTGGTAACCATGCTGCCAGGTATCTCGAATTTTATGTAATCGCTCGTGTGCTCTATCACCCTTATACCCTTTATCCTAGGCACCTCAAGCTTTGTCTTTGAATATACTACAACCTCTCGCATGTCGCCAAACATATGTGATATACCCTTGCTGTCGCCGCTGTACACAATCTTTCCTTTATCTATTATCAACATGTTGCGCGCTAGTATTTTCACATCGTCTATCACGTGCGTGGCGATGATGAATGTTGTGCCATACCTCTTATTCATGTCCATCAGCGCATCCCTAAACGCGAAGCTTGATGGGAGATCCACTCCGATAGTAGGCTCGTCAAGGAACACCACTTCAGGTAGGTGCAATATGGAAGCTACGAAATTGCATTTCATCCGTTCTCCGAGGGACAGTTCCCGCACTTGCCTTTTGTATACTCCTTTGAGGTTGAGGATCCGAACAAAGTATTCAAGCCTTCTGTGATATTCCATAGGGCCTATGTCATACAGCTGCCTCCTGAACTCAAAGGTATCTAATGCAGAAATGTTCCAGTACAGCTGGTCATGAGCGCCGAATACAACTCCTATCCGCATTGCCAGCTTTATCCTGTCTTTCCACGGGTCCATTCCGAGGACAAGCGCCTTGCCCGAGTCTGGGTGCAGTACTCCTGTAAGTATTTTTATCATCGTGGATTTGCCACTGCCATTCTTCCCCAGAAGCGCAATCACGTCGCCGGCATTGACCTTTAGGTCTACGCCTTTTAGCGCATCTATTGTCTTGTAATCCCGCTTCAGTGAGGATAGTAAGCCTTTGCCTTGCGATTTTTCATAGCTTTTGAACCTCTTGCGTATTCCTTCTGCTATGATGACTGGTTCGACAGGTTTGCCCTCCATACAAAAAACCATAAAAGCGTAGCTATTCAGGCTATTTTGACTACGTTAATGTATACGCGCTAAGTTTATTATTGCTTGTGTCCGATACATCTGCTGCAGTTCCCAATAGAGCAAAGCAAGGTAAACGCCTAATGCCTCTCGCGCTTGCGCATTACGTACTGAAGCCATATCTGACCATTCTTTCTAAAGCCCAAGTGCCTGTAGAACTTTATTGCACCCCTATTTGTCTTTGGTGTTGTGAGGAAAATGACATTGCAGCCCTCTTTCTCGCACCACGAGACCACACGCTTGACAAGCAGCTTGCCTATACCAAGGCTTCTGAAGCGCTTCCTTACGAAGAGCTCTTCTATGTAGCCAAATCCCGTACTTGGCGAACCATATGATATGTATGTCAGTATTACGAACCCAGCGGGCTCTTCCCTATATTCGGCTATGAAGGTTATGGCCTTTGCCTTTGGTATCCTAAAAGACTTTATCTTGTTGCGGTGCTCCGGATAGAGCCCAGTATATAGCTCGAGCAGCAGCTTTGAATCACTATCATTAGCTTCGTGCATGATTATGTCATTGTTTGCATCCAATCTAGCACCTCACAGTAACATATGCTTATGCTATCTTTTTAGGGTTTGTGATTGGGTCTACAAAGATTAACACGGCCTTTTTTCATAAAGCCATGATTGCACGCAGAAAGCATAAGTCTATATATTACCTCGTTCGATATAAATAATGACAAAGTGATATAATGAAAGGAAAAGTGAAGATGTTCAACTCTGCAAGAGGGTTTGGATTCATTACTGGAGAGGACGGAAAGGACGTGTATGTACACACAACGGCTGTCCAGGATGGAGCTACGCTTGCTGAGGGAGACTCTGTTGAATACGAAGTCGAAGCAGGAGAGCGCGGTCCGAGAGCTAAGAACGTAAAGAAAGTGTAATTCTAGCTAGCTATATATACAATATATACTACTAATTCTTTTTATTTCTGTTTTTTATTTAAGTATTATCAGCTCAGCCCTGGCCATGCCAAATACGCTGTTTTTCAGTATGATTTGGCAAAATATGCGACGATATCGGTTTCCTTGCCGCACACTATGCATTTGCCCTTCTTGTGCTCGTCTATAGGTATAACCCTGTTAGTAGCGGTTGTATCCTCTTTTATCTTAGCCTCGCAGCTATCGCTCCCACACCAGCTGACTTTCAGGAAGCCCTTGCCTATGTAGCGCTTGAAATCGTCATAGCTTGATACTTCGAAGGTCATGCCCTTTAGCCGCTCCTTGGCGCTTTCAAACATGCTTCCTTGTATGAGCTTGAGCGTGTCGTTTATAGTAGCAGTTAAGGACCGGTAATCCACTTTTGACTTTTTGCCTGTATCCCTGCGCGACATTACCAAAATCTTCGACTCGAGCTCCCTCGGCCCTATCTCAAGCCTTATCGGTACGCCTTTGAGCTCCCAATCATTGAACTTATATCCTGGTGACCGGTCGTCCCTGTCATCCAGCTTTGTGCGTATGCCCTCATTGATAAGCTGTGATTTGACAGCATTGGAGAAATCAAGCACCTTGTGCATCTCCTCCTCTGTTTTGTATATCGGCACAATGACTGCCTGTATAGGTGCTAGCTTAGGCGGCAGGACAAGGCCCTTGTCGTCGCCGTGCTCCATTATTAGCGCCCCTATGAGCCTAGTCGATATGCCCCAAGAGGTTGTATGTATATGCTTCTCGCTGCCATCCTTGTCAGTGAATGTTATGCCCAAAGGCTTGGAGAAGTTGGTGCCGAGATAGTGGGAAGTGCCTGACTGCACGGCTTTGCCATCGGGCATCATCGCTTCAAGCGTGTATGTATACACCGCACCCCGAAACTTCTCTGATTCGGATTTCTTGCCTACTATAACAGGTATTGCAAAGTAATCCTCTAAGATCTGCTTATAAAAGCCCAATATCATTAATACCTCCTTCTCTGCCTCTTCCTTTGTGGAATGCGCGGTGTGCCCCTCCTGCCAAAGGAACTCAGATGTTCGCAGAAAAGGCTTTGTAGCTTTTATCTCGGCCCTTGCTACGTTGCACCATTGGTTAAGCAGAAGCGGAAGGTCCTTCCAGCTCCGCACCCACTTCTGCATGAAGTAGTAGATTATAGTCTCTGAAGTGGGCCTTATTGCGATTCTCTCGCTGAGCTCCCTTAATCCAGCTTTGGTGATCCAGAAGACCTCTGGCGAAAACCCTTCGAAATGCTCCGCCTCCTTTTTGAGAAGGTTCTCAGGTATGAACATAGGGAAGTACGCATTAGAATGGCCCGTGTCTTTTATCATCTTGTCGAAAGCGCCTTGGACTATCTCCCATATTGAATATGAATAGGGCATGAACACTATGGTGCCCTGCACGGGCCCGTAATCCGCCATGCCGGACTTAAGGACTGTCTGAACGTACCACTCAGATATATCCTCTGACTTCTTTGCCGTTATGCCCTTGTCGTTGTCTTCCATAGCATCACAGATTATACATAGCTAAAATTATAAAGCAATTGTCCAATTGTCGTAATTATCGCCTCCTGCTCTGGGGAACCTTAACCTCGGTCTTGCTGCTCCTTCTGGGCGAGGCCTTAACCCAATAATCGCTGCTATACCATTTGCAATCAGTGCATTTAACGTCTTTGCAACTAGTCTTACCTCCAGAATGCAAGCCGCTGTATGCTGTATCCTTCAAATCCTCCATTACCATGTATAGCGAGGTGCCTTTTTCAGTTGCAGCATAGAGCTTGTGCTTCCCAGATGCAGGAATCTGTTTTAACAGCGAATACTTCTGCATGCTTTCCAGTAAGAATACCAGGTCTCGGGGCGTTATATATTTCACTTTCCTAAATAGATCATTAAACCCTATCCCTTGCTTCGATAGCGCAATCTCCTCCATTACAGGAAAGAACCACTTCCTTCCGATTAAGTGGGCTATTCCAACTGGCGCGCATTCAACGTTTCTGTTCATCTATATTCCTCTTAGCACCATTTCATAGGGAGAATGAATACTTAGTATACCTAATCAATCAATATGTAAAGATTTATGTGCAAAGTTTTATATTCATAGCCTGTGCAAGAAGGTTGATTATATGGATGGAAACATTGGCAAGCGCTCTTCCCGAGCGATAAAGAACTACATAATTATACTAATAGTTGTGATTGCAGCAATCGCTGTAATCTCATATATAGTCATAGGCAATGCAGCGGCATCGCAATCTGTAAAGCTAGGCGATAACATCAGCGTATACTATGTTGGGAGCTTCACCAATGGCACTGTGTTTGGTTCGAATTTCAATGGGACGCCGCTCAATTTCACAGTAGGCTCGCCACAGATAATACCCGGCTTTAGCAGCGCAACGATCGGCATGAGGGTTGGTCAAGTAAAGAACGTTACTATACCGATGCAGGATGCTTATGGACCAATAAACCAGAGCAAGATAATAAGCGTACCGCTGAAAGATTTCAGCAATAGCACCGTAAAGATAGGATCGGTAGTCACTACCTCTTCGGGGCAGCCAGGAGAGATAATATCGCTAAACAGCACCAACGCGACGATAGACTTCAATTCCCCGCTGGCAGGCCATACATTGAACTTTGAGATCAAGATTGCAGCTATCAAAAAGTAGTGCTCGCGAAAATGCGTACATATGCAATGCCTTTGCTGCCTTTGGTAGCTGATTGCACTTGCTATGGCAAGCTTTTTAAATATACACAATAGCTATAAATATCTAAAAATTGGTCATATAAAGCAACTAATGCCTCATTTTTTCTAAGCAAAAATAGACCTTGGGGCACTGCATAGTGATTTATATGAACGAAACTGAAACACCGAAGAGAGCTACGATTGGGCTGTTGACTGCCAAGTATGTGCATGACTTATCAGATTACGAAACCAAAATTAAACGCCTTGCTGAAGAAATGGAAAAGATCAAGAAGCGCATAGCTTCAAATGAAGAATCGAAACAGAAGGAAACAATAGAATATGGATCTGGCATAGCTGGCAACTTTACTGGAGACAATAAGCCTCTAGCGCTATATATCATGGTATCATTTTTCAAAGATGATAAAGGGCATGACATGGCTCCAGAGAGGATTAAGGCAGGTATGGCGATCAAAACAAACAGGATATTGAAGGGCATAGATTCAAGCCTGTCAGCGCACTTCAAGAAATTCTGGATGAATGAAAGCAAACTCGAGACAGATTTGAAGGATACTTTAGCTTATCTCGAAGCTAATGGCTTTGTGAAATCTAACATAGATTTGAGCAGCAACAAATTCGATAGCAGCATGGAAGTGCAGCTAACAGGCAACGGCGTATTGGTGGCACGCGCGCTGAAAGAATATATAGCCGCAAAAAAGGCCTTGGAGCGCAAGCAATAAGGCAGGTATTAGAGTACGGCTAGTTAGTTTGCATAGTTCATTGCATTTCGTTCTTCTCTACGTTCTGCTTTAGTATATCCACAATCCTTGCTACGGCAGTGTTGAGGTTGCCGTAATGCCTAAATAGGGTATCTATGCTGACCCTGTAGGTAGCCTTTGATGTACCAATAAGGGGCGAAACCTTGAGTGCAATTGACAGACCCTTGTTATTGCCCTGCTTGCTGTATTCTTCTCTCAATTCAGCCTCTGTGCTCGATGGCATATTGAGGTAATTAGAAACGATTGTATTACGTATCTCGAAATATGCGTTAGCCATAGCCCTTATGCCGGCTATTACGCCTTCCTTTCGTGCCTCCTCCTCTCCTAGTTCGGTGCTGCTATCATCAGCCATTTTTGCTATATTTATTGCCGCATTATACTCTTTGTTCGAGGATTCATACAATAAGCGTACATTATTCACGTCTATTATGTGGATATCTACTTTTCTATTATCTGCCTGCATGTGACCACTCCGGAACTTGCTGCAATCCGTAGGCACGCTCTGCCTCGAAACTGTACAAAAGTATATCCTCCCGTTATTATATTTATACCTTATGATTTATCGGGCAGGAAGTCCACATCGCGGCCCCTTTTACTAGGCAGTTCTGTCGCAGCAGTAAGCAGCCTTATACCCGGCATCCTTCCAGATAGGCTCTTCTTTATGCTGGATATGTTATCTGCTGTACTGTCAACGAGAAGTATGTAGCTGGATGGGTTCTCTGCAAGTGCCTTCGAGCACACATTGGCGACGTGCTGCAGGTAATCGCCAGTTATGTATTTGTTCGGTATTATGCTGCTAACCCTCTTGACTGACAGGTAGTCGCTCAGCAGCCTCGCTACTATCAGCCCCGAGCGGGACATGTACAATATGGCAGCGGGCTTGCTGCCCTCTTCGAGTATCTTCTTTGATAGCTTTTCCGCCTTAGACTTTATTTCGTCAAAGCCGAGCTGCTTCTCACCCTTCGCATACTCTATGAGCTTGAGGCCGCCGCCTATGTTTGACCTCTTGAAGTCTGCCATGCTCTCATTCTCCTCATAGTCGAATACGACCCATGCATTGTCCTGCACCTGTTTGCCTATTACGTCGGGCTTGAATACGGAGCGAGGCTTGTGAACCAATGTAGTGGTCACCACCTTCTCGTACTTTTTCCTGAACAGCTCCGCTGCAGCCTTTAGGGTTTTGCCGGAATCCGCTATATCGTCCACCAACAGCACGTATTCGCCGTTCTTCAGCTCCAGCGAGATGTAGTGCGGCAGTATGTAGAGCTTGCCGTTCTGGCTGATATCCGTATACGACACCATCTGCAGGCCGTACAGCTCGTCTACGCCGAGAGTATCGGACAGCATGTGCGCCAGCACCATGCCGCCGCGCTCTATATAGAGTATTGCCCTCGGTTTACCGTACTTGCTTAGCACCTCCTTAGCCATCTTCTTCGACAGCTCCTGCATCTCTGTGAAGCTCATCCAATAGTACGTGCGCCCGTTCTCCTCAATTGCCAGCTCTTCCGTTACGGCTTTGCTTACTGCAGGTATGATATATTCCACTTCTTCGGGGAGCTCGTACCAGCGTTTTTTGTCGCCAACTTTTGCCCTGAGCTTCCACCCTATGGACTTGGGTCTGAGATCTATTGCGTTTTTTAGGTACTCAATCTCCTCGCTGACCCTGCGCTTTTTCTTAGGTTCGAGGCTTGTGCTTTCCAAGTACCCATTGACCTTTTCCAAGTTCATGGTTACTGTCCTGTAAAGACCCCAATCGTTTGCCAGGAGATCGGCTATATAACCTGCATCGATTGATGTATGGGTATCTGCATTGCCCATCTTCAGGTCATGCAGCAGAGCGAGCACATCCTTTATGTCCTTCTCGTTTATCTCGTATATCTGCAGCTTGGTCAGAAGCAGGTCCGAGGGGGGTATGGTTATGCTTGCCATGGGGAGCCTGCTCTTCAATGACAGCCTGTGGCACATCCTGAACTCGTCCAGAAGCAGGTCTACCTTCGTCTCGCCGTAGAAATACTGCTGCCTCTTAGCCCCGTAGAGCGCATTGAAGCGGTTATCTGATAGTATGCCATGTTTCTTTAGGAAGGAGTTCAGCTTGCCGGCGTATTGGCTAAGTGAGAACAGGTCTATGTCGTTTGACTCCCTACTAAATTCCGTTATAGTCCTGCCGTTCGGCGCGAGATACGCCACAGCAAGACCCCCTAAGAGACGCAGTGGGATGCCTTCCTCTTGGGCCTTCGAAATCACCTCTATAGACTTGCTTAGCAGCTCCCTCTCACTTGCCATCCTATCCACGCGTAAAATTGTATTTCACCACCTTATAGTCGTCAAAATCGATTATCACGCCGCTCAATACGCCGGAGCTGTAATCGCTCCCTGGATTGAACACTGGCACGAGCTTTCCGCTGTTAGATTTGATATAGTCTATCCCAGTAGCTTCGTGTATGTGCCCATGCAGGCCCGCTATCGGCGCACGCTCCTCTATTACACGCCTGACGGCCTCGCTGCCTACCGAGCGCATACTCATGTATCCAGAGCTGATCCTTTGCTTTAGGTCAGATGTCAGCTCGGGGGCCTTGTCTATCTTTGTATTTATGGGTGGCACGTGTATTACGTACACAGATTTGCCAGGGTCGACGCCAGATACCGCGGAGTTCAGCTCTTTGTAAATAGTTTCTTCGTCCCTTTCCCTGGGTGTGTTCCACGGAGTCCTATTTGAGTAGCCGTATCCAATGAAATTGTATCCCTCTATACCTACAGCCTTTTTGTCGAATTCGATGGCCGTTCCGTCAGAATTCCGTTTAATATAATCGGCCACCTCCTCATAGTCGTCGTTGCCTGCCAAAAGCAACATTTTCGCACCGATGGGCTCGAGCCTCGAGTGGGCTTTCTGGATGAACGTTTCAAGGGACTTGAGCATCTCTTCTATGAAAATCTTCCTTATGAGTTTAGGATCTTCCTGCGCTTCCTCATACTCATCTCTTTCCATAACGCGATAATATTCGCCGTTGAGCCTTATCTCGCTTTCTATATCCTTCAGCTCGGATTCCTTGATGCGCTTCTGCTCGCCGAATAACTCAAGGCTGTACCTATTGCCCTCCCTCACTATAGGGACGAGAACCTTGCCTGTGAGGTCACCCCCTACAACGATGTACTTCAACTTGTAGAACTGCGCAGAATTTATGAGCTTGTTCATGGCCATCTCAGAACCATGCAGGTCTGCTGCAAAAAATATCCTGAGGGCCATTTAACCACTACTCCGGCGGTATCTCCTTGAATGCCATCGTTATGTCTATGCCTTTCTTTGCGTTGCTCCTCTTTGATATTGAATACAGAACTATGCCCGCCACAAATGATATTACCACATACCCATATGCCAGGTAATTACCGCCCCATACTAATGGATATGCGAGGAACTGATATGTTATGTAGCCGAATACCCCTGCCATCAGTATGCCGGCTATCACCAATGTGAACTTGCTGCTGCCACTCTTATCGTGCTTTATTGCATATATCACTGCAGCGAGGCCTATGAATACGAAGTATATCATAGCTGCAACAACCGCTCCGTATAGGGAGGAGAACGGACCGTAAAGGAATGCCGCACCGCCTATCAGCGCAACCGTAATCACCAAGTCGAATATGTGCGCTGCCACAGGCGAGCTATACCTCGGGCTTATGTACGCCAGTTTCTCCGGCAGGAATCTGTCGAATGCCTGCGCGAAAATGTACCTGGAGAACACTATTATGCCGTAAGCCAATATGGCGATGTCCCATACTATCCATCCTATGCCTATTATCAGGCTAAGTATATATGAATTTGAAACACCCATTGCAAGAGTCCAGAAATTGAACGAATAGTCATACACAAGAGTTGGATTGCTAAGCGCGCCGTTTATGAAGCTGAAGCCACCTACATAATACATGGTTGCAAATGCGCCAGTGACGAGCAGCATTACTATTATTACAGATATAGGTATGGCCCACCTGATGCCGTTCTTGCCCTTTATCTCAGACGAGACTGCAGGGGCAGCGTTCATCCATGGGTATACGAATATCGCAAAGAAAGGCAGAAGCAGCAGCGTATTCATGAAATTGAATCCCCCACCTGTATATGACTGTGACACCTGAGTGTACGTTTCGTTGAAGCCTTGGCTCGAATGCAGCGTTGCTATATAATTCTCAACACCGGTTTTGCCGGCAAAAAATAGCGTACCTATGGACAGCAGAAGCACTACGATGCCTATCAGTATTGCCACCGTGACAAGCTTGTATCCTATCCTAGGCCTGAATATGTTGATAGCTATCAGCGCCGCGAATATCACTGCGGCTATCAGGAATTGAAGCCATGGTATTGCGCCCGAAGTGCCGCCGCTAAGCGCTAGGCCAAGCATACTGTTATACCCTAATGATACGCCAACAGATCCTATTGCGAATACTGTTGATAGGGCTATCAGCGCCAAATAGGCGAGAGTCTCCAGTGAGTATCCCATGAACGCCAGGGATCCGCCGAACATGCCTCCGAAGACCCTCGAGGTCCAAATATAGTCCCCTCCAGTCCTGTGCACTTTCCGGTTCATTATTGTGTAAACTATTATCTGCGGGATTGAAAGCACGAAGGCGAGAAGCGACGCATACACTAGGTTCACACCTGCCATCGTGCTCATGAGTATTGTGGTAAACCCTATGGTAGCGACAGCCGCACCTGCAGACATATCGCCAAGGTTCAGGCTTATCGCATCCAGCATCGAAACATGTTTTACAAGCCCAGTGGCCTGCCTCACGAATACCTTTGTCTCATCCTTCTTCCTCTTTCCCATATCCATATAACTGTACCCCCGCACAGCCAAATGGCCAAATAAAAATAAACTTCTTATTTGAATCTATTGCTCTTTATCCTTCTTTATCCAACTACTGATGACGCATCGAACGCCAACCGCAAATGAGGAATATCTCAATCTGGGTTTTGCGACCAATACGTTGTGGAGTTCGCATAGAATATTTAAAAAGGTTTCTACTGTGCCTGCGCAAAATCAGGCCCTTGCTCTGCGCGCTGCGTTTTTACTTCCTCTTGTATATGCGCACCTGCTGCTCCATGCTTTCTTTGTATAAAATAGTTATCCTGTCCAACAAGTCCTTATAGGAAGCGTTTATGACATCGAAAATTCGCTCGATCTGGCTGTAGCCCATATTCTCTGGAGGCCTGTCAAGCAGAGACAATGCTTGGGCGCTTGCTAATGCATCATTGAGTACCTTGTTGCCGCTGAACTCTCGTATTATCTTATTTAGGCATTTTTCTACCTTGTTTGAGACTTCTTTCGATTTAGACAAATCGACAATCCTGTTGAATTCCGATATATATGTGTTGGTAATCAGCTTCAGTTTCCTGAAAATGCGTTCGTGCGATGTGTCATATATATTGTTTAGCTTTTCTAAATCCTGCATGCAGCGGCTATATGACCACTTCAGATTGTTGCTTATGTTGAGGAAAGTGCTTACGTCAACAACGCGTATCGACCCTGGCGTACCTTGATCCTCAACTCTCTTATGAACCACGCTTATTCACCAGAGTATTTTTTCCCGCCACTAATTATTTATATATATTCTGGCTATAAAGTATATAGTCTTTCTGTAGTTGTCATGCTGCCATTTGCGGCATGCGCTAAGGCTTATTTGCGTGATGAAATGGGATTCATATCTGATAAAGACAGGAAGTATATAGAGGACATGTTTAGGAAAGGCATGAGTGGAGACGTAAACATATCGTTGTTTGTCGACGCACCAGGCAAATGCGCATATTGCAAGGACACGCAGAGCATACTCGAGGAGCTATCGGGCATAGATGGCAGGATGAAGCTCAAGGTGTATGATATCCAGAAAGACAAGAAGGAAGCTGCTTTTCTAGGTGTGGACAAGGCGCCAGCAATAGTGCTCTGGGGCAAGAACGGCCATGGAGTATACTATTTCGGCATACCTGCACAATATGAATTCTCATCGCTGTTAGAGGATATTGTGGACGTGTCCAGCGGCACAAGCAGGCTCTCCGATGGGACGAAGGCGAAGCTAAAGTCTATAGAAAAGCCGGTCGATATAAAGGTGTTTGTGACTCCTATGTGCCCATACTGCCCAAAAGCAGTAAGGATGGCGCACCAGTTCGCGATGGAGAACAAGAACATCAAGGCATCGATGATAGAAGCAACAGAGTTCGAAGAGATGTCCAATGCCTATGAGGTCATGGCCGTGCCGAAAATCGTTATAAACGACAAGAATTCGTTCGAGGGAGCGCTTCCAGAGGAGATGTTCCTGCAGCAGGTTATGGATGCTGTGAAGGACGATTAATGCAGCAGTCAATAGCACGGACTATGTCTGCGCGTTGGTGCTCTCATTATTTAATGCAGTATAAAATGTATACGCAATGCTGTCCCAGACAAAGCTGGTGCGTTTCTGGGTGGCGTTCTCAATCGTGGGCAGGGCGAAGCTCTTTACCTCTGTGTAAGGCAGGTAATATATGTATTTTTGCGATGCCTGCACGGCTATCCTTGTTTCATTGCCTGTTACGAACGAGTAGTATATGCAGCCGCTGAGTCCGAACTTTTCATTCAGACGTGTCGTATTTATGTACTTAGAATAGCTGTTCTGGCTAAAACGCCCTAGGTATGAATCGTAAGTTGGATTTGAAGTGCTGCTGCTAGTAGTAGAGAGGGAGAAATCGCTTATATTGCTGAACAGGAACATGGATACAGTATGGTTGGACGTAAAGTTCAGGTAGCTGACGGAATCGTTGCCCATGCTGCATTCAGTCTGTAGGTCGTAGTAAGGCAGCAAGGTAATTGTATAGTTGCTGCTGCTGCTGCCGTGTTTCACAGCGTATGCTGTAATCGTCTCGTTCACAGCTCTGTACTTCACGTTTGACAGGTTGCCGATTGATAGGCTTACCACACTAGAATTAGTCGCATTCCTGATGAATGCGCCTGCACTCATTGCTAAGAAATCGCTGCTGTATGTGGCGTTGAATGGGTAGAAATATAAGTTAATGTCGCTACCGTTGCTCAATGGCGATTCGAGCAGCACCTCTTCAGTATAGTTACCCACCTGTATGCCACCAATGTTATACTCTGCGGCCATCGCCTTGGTGCCGTTCTGGTACACCAGCCTTAAGTTGCTCCCTTGAGGATTTACGACGGAACTGTAATTGGACAGATTCAGGACAAGCAGGTATGGACCGTCATGCCCCTGCGAGCTCCCATGGCTTATGCTCGATATATGTATAGTCGCATGCGGTAGGATTGCATAGTTTATGTAGCTGCTGGAGGGCCATATCGGAAGGAATAAAGCCAGTATTGCAACCACAGCTAGTGCAGCATAGATTGCGCGCTCATGTCCTTTAAGCATCTTGACAAGCTTCTTTCCTGGATGCATATTGCTGTTATCGGCTACAGTTGCAGAGAATATCGCTATTACCACGCTTATGAGCAGGTAGTAGCCTATTATCGCCAGATTTATTGCGAAGGTAGAATACACGCTCTTTTGGAAGAAGAAGTACATGAGAGATGATACGACAATTATGCCTATAGATGCGGATATCGAATATTTTATGTATCTATCATTGTGGGCTATCGCGAGGCCTAGCGCAATGAAGAATGCAAATGAATACAAGATCAATATTGAATTGTTCAGGAAGATGAAGTAGAAGGACAGTATACTTGCCAGTACTATATATATTGCAGCGATGAGTATGCCTATACGGCGATATTTGATTTTTGCCACTTTCACACCTTAACCATGCAGCTGCTTATATGCAGACCTCAAACTCCAAAAGATAGAAGTTTTAATCCTTTTATGCATTTCCCCTGAAGAACTTCATCACCTCATTGTATGTGCGCGTGTTCAGTACGCGCCCTTTTGTAAGCCAACCCCTTCTTGCCGTGCCTACGCCATACCTCAGGAACTTGAAGTGCGAAGTGCGGTGCGAATCCGTATCTATCGAGAACAGCACCTTGTAGCCCGAAAGCCTCAGTATATTTGTATCGTTTAGGTCTAGCCTGTTCGGGAAAGAGTTTATCTCTAGTGCAACGTTATCGCGCTCCGCCGCCTCTGCTATCTTCTCGAGGTCTATGTCATACCCTTCCCTGCCATTTATTACTCTTCCTGTAGGATGCGCAAATATGCGCATCATGCCAGAATCCATGGCTTTTATGACTCTTTTCGTCATGCTGTCCATATCCATGTTGAACGCGCTATGCACCGCGCCCACAGGGCAGTCCATCGACTTCATTGTCTTAGCATCAAGGTCTAGTGAGCCATTCTTTAGTATGTCTATCTCAGCGCCCTTCAGTATCCTTATCTTGCCTTCAAGCTTCTCGTTCAGTGCATCTACCTTCTTGAAGAATGTGGTGAACTGCCTGTCGTTCATCCCATGGGCTATCTTCAGGCTCTTCGTATGGTTTGTTGTTGCAAAATACTTAAGGCCGTTCCGCATCGCTGCATCTGCCATTTCTTCTAAAGTATTGGCCCCATCGGTTTCAAGAGTATGTGTGTGCATGTCGCCCTTGATATCAGATAGCTCGACCAGCTTCGGCAGCTTGTGCTTCAGTGCGAGCTCTATCTCGCCCCTTGCTTCGCGCATTTCAGGAGGGACATATTCCATGCCGAGCTTCTTGTATATGTCCGACTCGTCCAGACTAGATATTATCCTGCCCTTTGAGTCAAATAAGCCGTATTCATTGAGCTTGTAGCCTTTCTTTATGGCTATTTTTCTTACCTCTATGTTGTGCTCCTTACTTCCTATGAAATATTGTTGCGCGGCACCAAAGCTCTCCGGCTTTATCACGCGCAGGTCGCAGCTCGTACCTATCTTCAGCCATACCGTAGTCTTGGTCGGACCTTTTACTATAGGTCGTTCGACATCATCCATTCCAACAAAGAAATCCATGCATGCCTCGGGCTTGTCTGATATTGCAAGTATGTCTATATCGCCTACCGTCTCGCGCATGCGCCTTGTTGATCCTGCGAGCACCACTTTCTTGAACAGGCTGCTCTTGACCATCTTATCTATCATTGATTCCGCTATGGGCAATGCATCCCCGAGAAGTATGCGACCCTTGCTCGACCCATACAACCTTATGCTCTCTTTCAGCTGTGCTTCGCTCTTTTCACCAAAGCCAGGCAGGTCTCGGACCTTGTGTTTTTCTATTGCTTCAGAAAGCGAGGCTATGTCTTTGACTCCAAGTGACTTGTATAAGAGGACGGCGCGCTTGGCGCCCATGCCCTCGAGCTGCGTAAGCTCTGAGAAATTAATAGGGTATTTCTTCTTCAGGCTCTCATATTTATCTATGGTTCCGTGATCGATATACTCTGCAATCTTTTCTGCAAGCCCCTTTCCTATCCCTGGTAGTTTCATCAATGCCTCAATTCCGCCCGAATGATATATATCCTCTATAGGCTCCTGAAGCGTACCTATGGTCAGTGCGGCGTTCTTGTATGCGCGGACCTCAAATTTCGAAGTTGCAGTCTCCTCTATGCTCAGCATGTCGGCGATTTCGTTGAATATATCAGCAATCTCCTTGTTCTGCATCACACAGCACCATTTATGCTTCGTTCAAAAAAGATAAATAACTTGATTCGCATAATTGATGTGATATAGATGGCAAGAAGCAGGCAGGCTAGACGGAGCACGCGCATGATGTCTGCATACGGCTTTGAATACGCAGGCATAGATAGCGTGAGGACTTGCTTCAATATGCTTGCAGAGAAGAGGGGCAGAAGGCTGATACTTAAGTTCGCAGAGAATATAAATACAGTAACTTCAAAGGAGGCATCGGCTTTGAATAAGCTTAAGGAGTTTTTGGATGCAGATGCCCTGATTGTGGCATCGCGAGGCGGAGCAGATAAGCTCGGCGATGACTCATATTTCACAAGGAAGGGGATAATGTGCTTATCGGCGAATGCTTTTGAGGATTACCTTAACTATATGGACATACCAAAAGCAGAGAGGTTCTTTAGAAGCAGGAGAAGGATAGATAGTTCAAAGCTTAGGAAGGAGAGAAATACATCAGGCCTAAGCATAAGGAAACTGTCGAGCATAACAGGTATATCCAAGGACAGCTTGAGCAGATACGAGCGAGGTGATGCCTATGTAAGGGGGGCGACGCTCGAAAAACTCGAAAGATTCTTCTCTACTAACCTTTCAATAAGTACTCGCAATGAAAGCGTTGCCGGCAGCATACATACACTCAATAGATATGTAAATCCAACTGAGCGCCGGCTAGATATAAGGGCCTTTGAAAGCTTTATGGGTGATGCACCACCGTTTGCAGCACTTGCAGAGAAAAGCTTGCGGTATGAGATAGGCATAACTAATGACAGGAGGACAGTCAGAAGGCTTGCAGCAGCTTATGCTGAAATAAGCAAGATACTCCATGATGACAGGCAGTTCATAATATCAGACATCATGCGCGGAGAATCCCTATACGGGATACCGATACTGACAAGGAAGGAATCGAAGCACCTAAACGAATCGCAGCTTCTCGAGGTTATAGATTCCAGGAGGGATTGACCCGGTATTAGGAAGTAAAAAGCGAAATGCAAAGTTGCAATGATACGGTCTTATCCTAACTGCTAAGAATAGATTGGTCAGCGCCTCTTCTTGCTGCGCTTGGCTCTGCTCCTTGTTGCCACTGCCTGCTTTTTCTCGCTGGACAGCTCTTTCTCAAATAGGCTCACACCCCTTTCGAAATCCACGATGAAGTCCTTTGTAGAATTGAAGAGTAGCATAGTCCCAACAATTCCAAAGGTTATTATGAGCACCACCATAGCAACGGCCAATGGCAATAAACCAGTAGGAGATAGCAGCAGGAAGCTGTTGAATTCGGCAATGCCTAATGCAAAGAATATCCAGAGTATTATCGCGCCGAAAGCAAGCTCATGATAATAGTTGCGGAACAGGAACGCAGTCGAGAAGTACACAACCCATAATATGCCGCCGAAGCTGAAGAGGAAAATGAAAGGCTCTATGTAGCTGTTGAGAAACAGTATTGGCATCAGGAATACCAGCGCACCGATAACCAGTGCTGCGAGCCATGCTCCAGTATATTTTGTATGTTTCTTGTGCTCGTAATCATTCATGTACTTCGTAATAGACATATGGGCATTAACGAAGTTTATTACGAGTATGAATGTTGTTATTATTATTAGTACGGTCCAGAATGAGATGTCGAGAATGTAATTGGGCGCCAGAGTGGCGTTCATTATGCTTGTAAATATGAATCCTGCCGCGAGGGCAATTGCAAAAGTTACCATCGAAGCCCCAAGCGCTTTTCTATAGGCGAAGGCGCAGTACCTCCTTATATGCTCCCGTGCATAGTTCAAATTCTCACCAGTCCAGTAGGTATATACACTGCATAATATTAAAAGGTTTTGTCATGCGCCAACTAGCACCAAGAATGGCTATAAAACCAATATTATTAGATTGCCGAAAAGCAGGGATATCAAAACTGCTATGAATATGGGCACCGCGAAAGGTATGCCGAGCTTATATACAGGCAGCTTATCTGTTATGCCGTTAGCCTGCATCTCGTCTATCATCTTCTTTGTTACTAGCTTGCCAAAGTTCATAATCTTGGATTTCATTGCTTCGACCTGTCCGTTGCTCATCAAGTTGAATGCGATTATGTCGCCTTCCTCAAATTCTTCAACTGAAACATAGCGTATCATGGATTCAGTTATGGGCCTTTCGAATAATATGGTGAACGATGAGCCTAGGAGTATTATGCCTAATATTATAACCCCATATATGCTTATCGTGTGCGTGAATGCAAGCATGCCTATGAGTATAAGGTAAGATAAACCTATCAGGGCAGACTTAAATATATCCTTACTCGATACCTTTGATATTATGCTTTCGGCAAGCTCATGCTTGGTATGCGGCAGATAGTATATTGGTACTATTACTAGAGCAACAATGCCAGATGCTATAGCTACTGCTATTATGAAAGGTATGTTGTATTGATATATGGACATGAGCAGGGGAAAATTCTGGAAAGGTAGTATTAGCGATATGACGCACATTTCCATAACGTCGCCTAAGCCGAGCTGACCTGCCCTGTATACTGCATAGCCGATTGCAAATACCGCTGCAGCTATGCCAAGGTTGATAAGTACCAGTCTTAGATTGAAGTATGCGGCCGCAAGCATTAAGCCATATATCAGTGTGGCATAAACGAATGCAGAAGGCACATTACGCCTGTTGAATATATCGAATAGCAAGTACACCGCAGCTATGGCTATTATGCTTGCAATTCTTAGGTACAGCATCAAATCCATTCGTTACGCCCCGGAAAGTGTCAATGCAATGCAGTTATGCTTATGCATATCTCTTAATATATTTTAATACTAAACTCTTAAATAGGAAAGCTGATACTTAGTATCTGCTGTCGGGCTTGCTGCATCAATAACGCATGCGCAAGCATTTACCAGATGATTACATGGCTTTGGACTACGCTGCAATACAGGAGAAATGGCAGAAAGCATGGAAGGAAGCGAAGATATTCGAGAAAGAGCCTGATGATAGGAAATCGCTTATGGTCTTCGCCGCGTGGCCTTATGTGAATACGCCGCAGCACTTGGGGCATTTCAGGACCTATGGGACTGCTGATGCATATGCGAGGTACATGTCCATGCGGGGCTACAATGTCCTCTTCCCAATGGGCTGGCACAAGACTGGTACGCCCATATTAGCGATAGCAAAGAGGGTTGCGAACAATGATGAAGACCTGATGAACGAGCTCGTTGAAACGTTCCACCTGCCTGCAGTAGACGTCGAAAAGATGACAGACCCATTGTTCATAGCAGATTACTTCAGCAAGGAGATAAGGAGCGGCATGGAGCTCGCAGGCTTGGGCATAGACTGGAGGAGGACGTTCACATCAATAGATCCGCTGTTCAGCAAGATGGTCGAATGGCAGTTCCACATATTGGAAAAGGCTGGCTTTCTGAGCAAGGGCAGGCACCCGATAGGCTGGTGCACCAACGAGCAGAATCCGGTTGGGCAGCATGATACAAAGGGCGACGTGCCTACCGAGATAGAGAGCATACTAGCGGTGAAGTTCAAGGATTCGTCAAGCGATGCATATTTCATATGCGCCACATACAGGCCCGAAACAATATATGGGGTTACGAATCTATTCATAAACGACAATGCCGAATATGTAATCGCCGAGGTAAACGGCGAAAAGGCGTTCATTTCAAAGGCCTCTGCATCAATACTTGCATACCAGGAGCAGGTTAAAGTTATAGGTAGCATAAGCACAGAAGAGCTGCTGAAGAAGAATGCGGTAAATCCACTTACTGGAGATGAGATACCTATCCTGCCAGGGTTTTTCGTCAGGGATGACTATGGCACGGGCGTTGTGATGGCGGTTCCTGCCCATGCGCCGTTCGACTACGTTGCGCTGAAGAGGCTTGAGGACAAGGGCATTGAAGTGCCTAAAGAGCCGTACAAGCGCGCGATAAGGATTGAAGGCAAGGACGACAAGGCAAAAGTGCCTTCGCTGGTATACTTGGAATCCTTTGACTGGAAGGATGGAGTGCCAAGCGACTCGGTGATAGAGGAGGCTACAAAGGCGCTGTACAAAGAGGAATCCAAGCACGGCGTGGAGATTGAAGGAGAGTTCGCAGGCATGGCCGAGGAGAAGGCACGCGAGGGGCTCAAGGCCAAGCTGGTCAATGAATCGAAAGCATTCAACATATATGTTATAGGCAATGACAAGCCCGTGTACTGCAGGTGCGGGACCAAGGTAATAGTAAAGATAGTAGAGGACCAGTGGTTCATAGACTATGGCAACAAGGCCTGGAAGGAGTCCGCCAAGAAATGCCTTGCAGGCATGGGTATATTCCCAGACAAGCTTATACACACCTTCGAAAATGTGATAGACTGGCTGGACCTGAGGGCCGCGGAAAGGGCACAGGGCTTAGGTACTCGTTTCCCCTTCAATACCGAGCACATAATTGAATCGCTTTCAGATTCGACTATATACATGGCGTTCTACACGATGTACCACATATTGGCCAAGGCTGGCGCGAAGCCAGAGAACCTCAGCGATTCTTTCTTCGATTATGTATATCTTTCGAAGGGCGATGCCGCGGATGTCGCTGAGAAGGCCGGATTAGACGAGATGACAGTGAAGGAGTGTAAGAACTCATTCGACTATTGGTACAGTTTCACTTCAAGCCATTCAGGATCGGACTTGGTCAACAACCACCTCGTGATGTACATATTCAACCATGTCGCCGTATTTCCGGAAAGGACATGGCCTAAGCAGATAGTTACTAACGGCATAGTCAAGTATGAAGGGGAAAAGATGAGCAAGAGCATGGGCAATGTGATACCGCTCAAGGACGCGTTGGTAAAATACGGCGCGGATCCGCTCAGAATGGCACTCATTGCAGGGGCTGACCTTGATACTGACGTTGAATTCGGTGAGACTCAGATAGGAGGGATAAAGTCGAGAAACGAATACTTGTATTCTACCATGTTTGATTTGGATTCGCTCGGCAGCAAGGAGCTAAGCCAGCTAGACTTCTGGCTATACTCAAAATTGAATAGCAAGATAGTAACGGCAACGGCATTGATGGATAAGATAATGATGAAGGGCGCATACAATGAGATATATTACTCATCAGTAGGAGAGATCAAGAGATATATAGATATGGGAGGCAAGAACGGCCTCGTGCTTGAAGAGTACATGTCTGCAATAACGAGGATGCTATATCCCGTGATGCCGCACATTGCCGAGGAGTTTTGGCATATCCTTGGAAAGAATACACTCGTGGCTAAAGAGGAATGGCCAGTGCCCGATAAATCTATGATAAGCCCAGAGCTAGAAAAAGCGTATGATGCAGTTGAAGGCATATTGCAGGATATCTCTAACGCAATATCGCTGATGTCGAACATGCCGACCAACAAAGGTAAGTCGGTCAAGGAGATCAAGATCATAGTTGCGTCGCCATGGAAGTTCGATGCATACGATATGCTTGTTGAAAAGAAGAGCATTTCTGCGGCGATAGGGGCGATGCCAGAGATGGACAAGGAGAAGCTCGCCAAGTACCTGGCGCAGTTCAAGAAGCCGAGCGACTATGTAGATAAGATAGGCATAAAGCATGACACGCTGTTCTCCGTTCTATCATCGTTGCTGGGATACGTTTCCGCAAAAGTCAATGCCAGAGTATATGTAGAGAATGAGGATGCAAGCAAGTCTGCCAGGGCTGCTAGGGCGCTCCCACTCAAGCCCAGCCTCGACCTTATATGGGGATGAGAGATGCGCATTTCAGATAGGTACGACCTTTTCATTTTTGATTGGGACGGAACCATAGAGAAAGTAATGTATATGTATAAGCTTAACGAGAAACTGAATCCATTCTGGAAGAGCAGGAAAAGGAGCAGCTTCCGGGATGCAATAACACCGGAGGATAGTAAAAGGATAAGCGAGCAGCTCAGGAAGCTTGAACATGTTGAGGAGGCTGATGAGAGGCGGTTAAAGAGGTTATTGGACCTCTACATGATATTTACTAAGCCGAAAATGCAGGAAGGCGCATTGGCAGTCCTAAAGACCCTTCATGAGAGAGGTAAGACTTTGGCAGTGTTTAGCAATGGTGCCATGTGGAGGATCAGGAGGGAGATAAAGGCCCTTGGAATGAACGATTACTTCGACAGTATGGTGAGCGCGCAGAGCGTAGGGTTCCTGAAGCCCAACCCAATCGGTATGCACCTAATAATGAGGAAGTGCAAGATTCCTAGGGGCAGGACCCTTTACATAGGCGATATGGTTGATGATATTAAAACGGCGAGAAGCGCCGGCGTGGATTCATGCGGGATAGCTGCCGGATTCGATGATTATACTGCGCTTTATGATGAGAAGCCCACATACCTTTTTAGGAACATGCGCGAGTTCCATAAGGCATTGTAGGGCTACGCATGTTTCAGCCCTTTCTCTGCAAAGACAAGATATGCAGTATGCCAAACGCCTTTTGTAGAGGGGCGCATGCCTTCCTCGCGCACGAGCATGTCCCTTGCTATGACTTCATACACCATTGTGTTATAAAATCCTACGGAGCCTAACTTCTTCACGAATTTCTTTACCTGCTCCATGTGGGGCAGATAGCCCACAACATACCCTTCAGGCTTGAGCACACGATATGCGTTCCGTAAGGCCTTCTCAGAATTGGGCATGTCAAGAGTCACAAGATCGGCATCCCTCTCCTTCACCACTTTGGTAAAGTCCTGGTTCTTGAGCTCAAGATTGTCGAGACCTTCGATCACCTTGTTCTTTTCCGCTATCTTCAGGAAATCCGGCCTGATATCATAGCTTACGACGCGCTTGCATATCCTTGCAAGTGATACGGCAAGCCAGCCGCTGCCTGTGCCTGCATCAACGCAGAAGCTGTTTTTGCTAACCCCCGTATACGCCATTATGAACCCTATGTCCTTTGGAAGTATGACCTGCGGGCCCCTCTTTAGCCTCTTGTAGCTCTTTGGGACGTACATTTATTCATCCTTTATTGTCTTCTTCGTTTTTGTAGTGCGCGTCTTGCCCTTTGCCTTCGGCGCTCTACCTTTAGTTGGTTTTCTCACGGGCTTGGACTTATGTTCCTTCTCTCCCTCTTTGGTAGGGGCGCCCTCGCCAGATTTGCTCTGGAGCTGTGTATTAGCACCCGCCTGCGCGCTTGCACCCGCAGATGCAGCGCTGGCTGGCTTGTTAGAGGACCATGAGCTCTTTGTTATACAATTCGGATCCAAGTCCATCTCGAATGGCCTCCTTCCCTTCCTTATTACCTTTATTATCGGTGTATGGCAGTACTCGCAGGTTTTCCCTGTAGGTTCTATCTTAGCATTCTGCGGCAGCGAATATGTATTGGTGCATTTAGGATAGTTGGAGCACGCGACGAAGAGCTTGCCTGTACGCGACCTCCTTATCACAAGGTCGCCTCCATCGACAGGGCATTTGCCGAGCTTCTCAGTAGATTCAGAGAACGCCTTCCTTAATGATTCAGATATGCTCGCCATGTTGGAGTCGAGCGCTTTCAGAGCCTGGAGGAGCATCTCCTTGCCTTCGTCGACCACGGCCTTCTCGTCCTTCTTGCCCCTGCTTATCAGTTCCATGTCCTCCTCAAGCTTCCTCGTGGTCGCTTCGTCTACTATCATGCTGCAGTTCTTCTCCAACGTCTCGTAGACGCTCAGCCCGAACTGCGTCACCTTTATGCTCGTGCCGGTTATGTAGTTGCGCTTGAACAGCGTATCTATTATGGATGCGCGCGTCGCTTTTGTACCGAGGTCACGCTTCTCCAGCTCTGCTATAAGCCCAGCCTTTGTGTAGCGGTTCTTAGGCTTCGTCTCGAGGTCCTGCATTTCGACTTTGGTGGCGACAGCCTTGCTGCCTTCGGAAAAACCGACAAGTTGGCGCTCCTTTATGTCTACGAAAGGATATGCATCCAACCATCCAGGATACTTGACCTTGCTGCCTCTTGCAGAATAGTCCTCGCTGCCGAACGATACCACGACCTTTAGCCTATCTACCTTAGCTGGATCATAGAAGCAAGATAGAAACCTGCGCACGATTAGGTCATACAGCTTTTCCTCTTCTTCGGTAAGCTTGGCTGGCTGCTCTCCTGTTGGGAATATCGCAGGATGGGCTTCATCAGTCTTCGCACCCTCTCTGGGCTTGTACATTGTCTTATCAATAAGCTTCTGTGCAAGCGCCTTGTACTTTGGCTGCGATGCTATCTGCTTTATTATTCCTGGAAGTCCCAACGTCTGCGGAAGCTTCTGCGATGATGTCCTAGGATATGATATGTATGAGCGTTCATAAAGGGCCTGG
Organism: Candidatus Micrarchaeia archaeon; assembly: GCA_049965155.1. Classification (GTDB taxonomy): domain Archaea; phylum Micrarchaeota; class Micrarchaeia; order Micrarchaeales; family Micrarchaeaceae; genus JAMCYB01. The sequence goes on from JBMFWP010000004.1 coordinate 28,615, forward strand.
GCAATGCTCAGGGTCTTGGATGGATCCAAATGAAGCACGCGGCTAGCCTCGAGTTGCAACGCTGTGAGGTCGAACGGCGGGTATGGGTATACTGTATCCTCGCTGGCCTCAACCTTCTTTACTATGCCCTCGTGGCTCTTTTCCTTTGTAGTAGAGAGGGCTTTCTGTGCCAGGTCCTTCTCGAATATGTCGCCCTTGGTGTTGAGCAGCTCTATTGAATTGACCGTTGCAGTAACTCTCCAGAACGGCTTCTTTACAAAGTTGATTATTTCATATTCGCGCTTAGCCAGTATTGACAATGTTGGACCTTGCACCCTGCCTATGCTGAGCGAGTTACCGCGGCCTATCCTTTTGCCGTATATTGAAGCAGTAAGAGCCCTGCTAAGATTTATACCCCAAAGCCAATCGAGCATATGCCTTGCCTCGCCCGCTTTGAAATTGTTGATGTCAATCTTCTGTAGCGCTGCATAGGATTTGAGTAGATCTGCAGTGGTGGTTGTTGAGAACTTCATCCTTAGCGCTCTTCCGTCATCTATCGCTTTCTTATTTATATAGTTGATTATGTTTGTGCCTATCACGCTGCCTTCTACATCGAAGTCGCATGCATTAACAAAGGAATTGCAGCGCGGCGCTATTTCCATTATAGTATCAAGGTATTTCTTTGTATAATCAGAAGCCTTGTTCACCTGGTATGTTGGTGCCCATTCCACATCGAGCACAGGGTAACCGTGCAGCCCACTTGCTTGCCGTATCGTAAACAGATGACCCACCGCCGCTACAACAAATGTGCGCCCCTCCTTGCCCTCTATAGAGTAATAGCCGACACCCTCATGGCCAGAAATTTTCTTTGCATTGCCTCCGCTAAGCGAAGCTGCTATCCTGAGCGCTACACTCGGCTTCTCAGCTATAATAAGCCTGTCCATGAACAAATCCTATCATTTATTCCTTTTCCTATGAGCCTTCTTCCTCTTCCTTGGTACTTGCTTAGCCTTCTGTGCTTTCACCAATTCATTGAAGCTTATCTTGCCAGCCACGCTCTTCAGATTGTCTTCATTGGATAGGAGCCATGCATTGAAGGCGGCAAGGAGTATTGCAATGACAACTACCACATAGAATAGAGCATTACCTCCGTAATATATAAATACTGCTACAGCTATGATTGATACGATTATGGCTGTTAGGGAAGATATCATTTCTATGTAGTCCCTCTCCATTGAACCACGTGGTCAGATGAGTATATATTTAGTTATATTTATAACACTTGTTGCTGCACTGATAGCCTCTTTCTCGCAGATAGTGTTCAAGCGCAGCATGGACAAGAGGATAAACGGCATAGGGGATTTCTTCTCGCTCCTGAGGAAGAGGAATGTCATTCTTGGCTTTGTAGGCTACTTTGTGAGCCTTGTCATATACCTGTATGCATTGAGCGGCAAGAATGCGCCCCTATCAGTTGTATATCCCACCTTTGCAAGCACTTTCATATTCATATCGATAATATCATATTTTTACCTTAAAGAGAAATTTGGAATTGTTAGGATTGCGGGAATATTGCTGGTATTTGCCGGTATATTCATAATAGCAGTATCTGCATAGATGATAACGATGAAAGAATCAAAGCTCAAGAACCTTTCTGTCTTGTTAATATCGACATTCTTGGGCGCTGCAGGCCAGTTCATGTTCAAGTATTCTTTTCTAGGCAGCGGACTTGTGCATCTTGCCGCATATCTTGCATTAGGGCTAGCGCTCTATGGCCTTTCCACAGTATTCTATTTCTACGTGCTCAGCAGGGCGCACCTTACATGGGTGTATGGCATAGGCGGCTTGGCATACATATTTGCAGTAATACTCGCTAACTTCATAGAAACTGTGCCCTTGCTTAGGTGGATAGGAGTTATTGTGATAACTATAGGAGTAGCATTGATAGGATTCAGCTGATACTGGGTTGCCTTTTTTGTCAAAAAACGATGCAGAAAAGTATTTAAAGGTTACCAGAGATGCAGGAAAAGGTGAAATATATGGAAGACCCAGGAAAGGGAGGGGAGTCTGGAAACGGCGGAAGCGGTTAAGGTTTGAATTTATGCATTGAATTTTTCAATGTTAGTTATATTTCTATTTCTTCTTTTCTATTAGTTTCTTCGTACTCTTCTCTCTGTTGATATGGTACTTTGTATTGCTCGACTAGGCTTTCGTATTGGATTGTGTATAGGGGGTCGAATCTATTTAGAAATAATGAACCAACCAATACATTTGTCACGATAAGCACTTCAACACTTATACCTTTTGCAATACCTTCCAATTCAGTCTGGGCTTTAGTCAAATCGCCATCATTGTATATAGGCATTACCAGCAACACACCAGAGGGGATGCTTATATCGCCTATAAGCGCAAACCTGTTTGTAATGTAATTGCTTCTTTCTTGCATCTCGTATTCCAGCAACGCCTTTCTGGTTTCCTGGATCAGCCCTTCGTTGATTACATTTAACTTGAGAATTGCGAAATATTTTGGTTTTATGCCATTTATGCTTAATGTTATGTTTCTGAGAATATCCTTTTTCTTTAGTCTATCATATATGTATCTGGCGCTTCCGGCAGCAATTCCTGCACTCCTTTCTATATCGCGGAAGCTCTTCATCCCGTTGCTGCTCAGTTCTTTTAGCAGCAAGTATTCGCTTTTCGTTAGTTGCTCTTGCAATGGCCTTGGTGCTTCTTTAGTTCTAACCCAAACATCGCCCTTCAACGCCTCGTAGAATTCTGGCCTTATGGGCACTACGCTCCTTGTTATATAGAAAAATGACATGTACCATTCAAGGTCTATATTGCGCAGAGACTTTAAACCTTTTAGTGTTTTTGATAATATGGCAGCATCCTCGTCATTCTTAGCGAGTGCGATTATAATCATTTCATAAGTGCCTGAAAGAAATGCCGCTAACTGCACTCTGGGATTTTCTTCAAGCTCTGCCTTGAGCCTGTTTGGATCCGGATGCCCGGATTTAAACTTTATCAGTACTGCAAACCAATAATACCCAAGCCTTGTTGCACGTATATACGGCAAGTATTGTATGCCAAGCCTCTTTTCGAGCCCCTTTACCCTATTGAACAAGCCCTCTGGTTTAATGCCAACCTTTTTGGACAAAAATGTCATTGGCATTCTAGCATTCATAGTAAGGTTTGTCAATATTTTCAAGTCTACCTCGCTGAGCTCTACACCCTCGAAACTTGAAATGCTGCCTTCGTATTTGCTAGGTAGTATCACCCTCCCTCCATGAGAAATTATTACTGCTTTGGCGGCCTCTAAATCATCGCCACGGCTTATGCCCTTCGGTATGAATGCTCCATCGTTAGTTATTTTGCCTAGGTATATTGCATCTTTTGTATTGTACTTTTTCTTCTCCTCGTCCCAAGAAGATTCCTGCTTATAAACATAGTAATGATTGCCTATGCTTTTGAGCGTTATCCTGTACGCGTACTCTTCGCGCAATCTTGCGTAACAGGCGACCACAGCCTCAGGATAGTGCTTCCTAAGCTGCATCTTCCTTAGTTTCATACTAATATTATACTTTTTAAGATATAAAAAAGTTACTATTTACCAATTTATGATACTCTATTAATACAATATATTTATGATTTTGATAGTATATATGACATATAACTATGCAATAATATATTGCAATGACGATTCGGGGTTTATATAAAAGCCTTTTCATAATATATTTTGTTAAGCGGGTGGGTAGGCAATGGTTCAAGAAATTGACCATGAAGCATTTTTGCGTTGTACATATTGGCTAATGGCAAATCCGTTTTACGCTTCTCCTTTCCCACACCCAGATTCAAGCTGGTTTTCTTACAAACCCCAAACCTTAGGTGCGCACCAACGTGGTGCGCATCCTCTTTATGATCAAAACAATACACTGCAGTGGTAACTATGAAATTATTGCATAGAGGGAACAAAGAGCATGTGCTTGATGATGACAAAAGGCCCGTCAAGGTAATAAAGGACAGCGACAACTCATGGCACATCGAATATGACGAATCGCCTGAGGCACTAAACGGCACTAAGAGGATAATAACCATGTCTGATATTCTCAATTATAATAAAAAGTGATTTCATGGTGGTGGGAAACGGGAATGCGAACTCTAAGAGCTTGATGAAAACACTCTCAATGAAGAAGGGGCAGCAGTACAGCATAAAGCGCGACGGAAAGAGATTCTACAAATTTTATCTTGTGAATCCGAAAGAGAATGCTGATCCAGACACTGTTGCGGAGAAGCTGATAAGCTTCGACGATGTCGAGGAAGTATATGTAGCAGACGGCGATTACGGATTCATAGTGAAGACGAGATTTAGGGACGGAAAAGAGCCCAAAGACGTATTTGGTTATATACACAATAAGATAGACTCAAAGTATGGAGAGATAACAACCTACTACAAGTACAGGAAATAATGCTGTCTTTTTGAAAACCCCAACCTTATGCGCGGCCTTTTGGCCGCGCCATTTTAAGTAGAATTTGCTCTTTTTTTACACAGCAAACGGTATTGAAAAAGCCCCCTAATTTATCCAATCAAAAGGGTTATAAATATCAATTTCCAATATAAAAATAAGGCGACAGGCCGTATTTTAGAAGCTGATAAAATGAGCGAAGAGTATAGCGGCAAAGACATTGTAATACTGTCTGGCCCACAGGGAGTAAGGAAGCGTCCGGCAATGTATATAGGCTCAACAGGCATAGCTGGCTTCACGCACTTGCTTTACGAGGTCGTTGACAATTCAATAGATGAAGCCATAGCTGGGTATTGCAAAAACATAGTGATAACGCTCTCTAGCGAAGACGGCGTTGATGTAGCAGAGGTGTCAGATGATGGGAGAGGCATACCTGTAGACATAGTGCCTAAAGTCAACAAGCCCGCCCTAGAAGTCATAATGACATCGCTGCATTCCGGGGCCAAGTTTGACAACAAGGTATACAAAGTATCGGGCGGCCTTCACGGCGTTGGCATGACCGTGGTCAATTCGCTGTCAGAATATACCATAGTGACGGTCAAGCGCGGAGGCAAGATATACCGCGAAAGCTTTAGCAGAGGCGCACCCACAACGCAGCTTGAGATTATAGGCGAGACGAGCGAAAACGATACCGGCACAACTGTAAGGTTCAAGCCTGATACTACAATATTCTCTGTCAACAAATTTGATACGACGGAGCTCACAGAAAGGCTTCGCGACGTATCATATCTAAGCCCTGGGCTCAGCATAACGCTTGTGGACAAAAGGCAGGATCCAGAAAACACAACCAAATTCTTTTCTGAAAGAGGCATTGCAGATTTTATAGACTATCTTACGAAAGGCAAAGAGCCAGTAGCAAAGCCCGTGCAGATAGAGAAGGAAGTGGAGGGCACAAAGGTCAGCGTCATATTCCAATATGTTTCGGATTACAGCGAGGAGCTCATCTCTTTTGTGAACAGGATAAAGACGAACGAAGGAGGCACGCACGTGACCGGCTTCCGCAGCGCATTGACTAGGGCGATATCAAGCTACATAAGCAAAAATGCCAAAAAGGGTAAGCAGGGGGAGATACAGGGCGATGATACTAGGGAGGGCCTAGTGTGCGTGATATCAATCCTGATGCAGAATCCGGAATTTGAGGGCCAGACAAAGGAGAAGCTTGGCAACACCACCATAAAGAGCATAGTTGATAGCGTTGTATATTCAGGATTCTCAACATACCTGGAAGAAAATCCTACAGAGTCATCAAAGATAATTGCAAAGATACAGAATGCGGCAGAGGCGAGGGAATCCGCCAAGAGGGCACGTGAGCTGGTCAGGAAGAAAAGCATATTCGACGGTCCGATACTTTCAGGAAAGCTTGCAGATTGTACAGAAACCAATCCAGATAAATCCGAGATATTCATAGTAGAGGGAGACAGCGCAGCCGGATCAAGCAAGCAAGGTAGGGACAGGTTCTTTCAAGCAATACTGCCTCTCAGAGGCAAGGTGCTCAACGTAGAGAAGGCGACTGATGAGAAGATATTCAACAACAAGGAACTGCACACGATGGTAACTGCATTCGGCACCGGCATAAAGGAGAGCTTCGACGTCAGCAAGATAAGGTATAAGAAGATAATACTACTCACGGATGCCGATGTAGACGGAAGCCATATACGCACGCTTCTATTGACATTCTTCTACCGATACATGAAGCCGGTGATAGAGCACGGCTATGTGTACATAGCGCAGCCGCCGCTTTATAAAATTTCAAAAGGGCACGAGACTGAATACTTATATAACGACGCAGCGCTAGAAAAAGCAATGGAAAAATATGGCAGCAATGCGGGACTGCAGAGGTATAAGGGGCTTGGAGAGATGAATCCCGAGCAGCTATGGAGCACCACAATGGACCCGAAGAGCAGGGTCATGCGGCGCATCACAATAAAGGATGCAGAGCTTGCGGATTCGATGTTTTCGATACTCATGGGAATTGATGTAGAGAAAAGGAGGAAGTTTTTGGAGGAACATTCAAAAGAGGTAAAATTCCTTGATGTATGAAGGATTGATTATGGTAATATGATGGCGGAATCCATAGATACACCAATAGAGAAGGAGATGCAAGACAGTTACATAGACTATGCCATGAGCGTTATAGTCGGAAGAGCGCTTCCCGACGCCCGCGATGGCCTCAAGCCAGCGCAGAGGCGCGTGCTTTATGCAATGTACAAGCTCAACAATGTTCACAGCCAGCCCACCAAGAAAAGCGCCAGAGTAGTGGGCGAAGTGATAGGCCGCTACCACCCTCACGGAGATATGGCCGTATATGATACGCTTGTAAGGCTGGCACAAGACTTTTCAATGAACCACATGCTAGTAGAAGGGCAAGGAAACATGGGTTCAATAGATGGAGACCCTCCAGCTGCGCAGAGGTATACCGAAGTAAGGCTGCGCAAGATAGCAGAGGAGATGCTCGAAGACATAGAAAAGGACTCTGTTCCAATGGTGCCAAACTTCGACAACACAGAGATAGAGCCCGTAGTCCTTCCTTCAAAGATACCCAACCTGCTGATAAATGGCAGTTCAGGGATAGCAGTTGGAGTTGCGACCAACATATTGCCGCATAACTTGGCTGAAGTCTGTGACGCCATAATTGCATATGTAAAAGACCGCAACATAAATAACGAAGGGCTACTGGAGTACATAAAGGGTCCAGACTTTCCGACAGGGGGTACAGTTTTCTATGATTCAAGGCTTCTGTCATCGTATCTGACTGGCAGGGGTGCAGTAACCATACGCGGCAAGGCAGAAATAGAAGAAGAGGGTAATTCCAAGCGCATTGTAATAAAGGAAATACCCTATACTGTAAACAAGGCAATGCTAGTAGAGAACATGGTAAGGCTCATAAGGGACAAGAAGATCATCGGTGTTTCAGACCTTAGGGACGAGAGCGACAAGAAAGGCATAAGGATAACAATAGACTTGAAGAAAGATGCAAACCCTGACTATATACTGAACCTATTATATGCGCACACGCAGCTGCAAGTATCGCTGCCTGTGATGAATATAGCTGTTTTGGACAACTCGCTTCTTACAATGAAGATTAAGGACTTCATAAAGGCGTTTGTGGAGCACCGCTTCAAGGTAATAACCAACAGAACCAAGTACGACCTCAATATAGCAACCGACAGGATGCACATAGTCGATGGGCTAATAACGGCAGTAGAGAATATAGATAACGTTGTTGCCCTAATACGCGGCAGCGCAGATATAAAAGCCGCGAGGCAATCATTAATGGGGTCATACGGGCTATCGGAGAAGCAGGCCAACGCCGTGCTTGACATGAAGCTAAGCAAGCTCACTAACCTTGAGATAACCACACTTAGATCAGAGAAGGAGGAGCTTACTAGGAAGATATCAGAGTACAATGGCATACTTGCGGACAACGAAAAGGTATACGGGATAATCATAGAAGAAACTGAATATGTAAAGCAGCACTACGGCATAGCCAGACGCACTGCCATAGAGAGCAGCATAAGCCAAGAGATAATGCCTGAAGACCTCGTAGAGGACAAGGAAACCACAATCCTGCTTACAAACAGGAGCTACGCGAAGCGCCTGGACCTAGGTAAATACAGAGTCCAGGATCGCGGAGGCAAGGGCATAAAAGCGATAGAGCTGAAGGAAGGCGATTATGTAAAGCAGACGCTTATATGCAGGGCCAAAGACACATTGCTGCTTGTAACGAATACAGGGCGCGCATATTGGCTCAAGGCTTATGCAGTGCCTGAGGGCGACAGATACAGCACAGGCAAAGCAGCAGCCAACCTAATAACTACTCGCGAAGGAGAAAGCATAGCTAAGATGATAAATACGCGTGACATGGCAAACCTGTTCATCGTGTTCCTCACAAAGAAGGGAATAATGAAGCGCGTAAGGGCAGAGCTCTTCTCAAGGCCAAGGTCGAACGGTATAAATGCAGTGCAGCTAAAGGATGGAGATTCTATTGCTGACGTCGCAATATCTGATGGCAATTCAGGCATATTTATAGCTACAAGGAACGGCAAGGCAATACACTTCAAAGAAAGCGAGATAAGGCCAATGGGGAGGATGGCAGCAGGCGTGCGCGCAATAAGGCTTAAGCCTGGCGACGAGCCGGTTAACATGGTCGTAGTAAAGGACCAGGACTCGATACTATCTGTAACTGATAAAGGTTACGGAAAAGTCACATCTCTCGAGAGGTACAGGCAGCAGCACAGAGGCGGAGGAGGCATACTAAATCTGCGCGTAAATGAAAAAACTGGGCATGTTGCAAAGGCGCTCAAGGTTAATGATGACGACAACGTGCTGCTAATAAACTCAAAGGGCATATCGATACAGTTCCCAGTTAGCGAAGTCAGGAAGACCGGCCGTGCCGCAAGTGGTGTCAGAATGATGCGCATGGATCATGACACCAATATCATTGATGCGCAGGTAGTCAGCACAGAGAAGCAGGATGGCAGCACGCAGTGAGTGAACCGATTTATTGGCGTATGCGCCTGCCTTTCTTGCTGAACATGTATGACATATTGTAGACATGTATCAGAATTCCTGCAAATATAGCAATTGCACCAAACAGCGCAACTTCTTTGAGCCCAGCAAGCTCTGATCCAAGAAAAAGCAGTATACCAAAATTCAATACTATGAGTTCTGCTTCTACTGTCTTGTAGTTGGCGTATCCAGAGTGTGACAGTCCAGGCGCGAACATATAGCTCAGGCCGAATATCATCATCATTACAAAACCAAAGAACCACATTATGAATATATAGTCGAACCTTATTGGCAGAAAGCCAGATAGTGAAATCAAAAATAGAACAGAGCCAACGACCAGATACGCAAATGCCGCGCTCATATAGTATACAGATAGCTTTGAGTCCATATGTATATTGTCTGCATTCATGGAATCAAAACCATATATTACTAAAACAATAAGAATGAACATATGGCTAAATGGTAGCATATTACATGAGCCTGCTATGCAAGGGAATGCGCAACTATTTACCCGCAATCTGGATTTAATGCACAAAGCTTAAAAACACGCTACAAAAAACACTATTGTGGGGTAATGCTTACTGTTCTTGTCATAGGCAAACCATCCTATGAAAAGGTTACAGATTTGTGTTTGATAGCCAGGGCTTTCGGTGCTTCTGGGATTGTATTCACATCGAATGACAAGAAGCTCGCCACAAAATCGCAGAGGTTCTGCAAGGACGTGTGCGACAAATGGGGAGGCAGCTTCTCCGTAGGCTTTACCAGCAACTGGAAGAAATACATAAAAGACAAGAGGAACTACAAGACGGTATACCTTACAAGATATGGGATACCGATAAAGCAAGCAGAATATGTGCTTCGGACTTACAAGAACATGCTCATCATAGTGTCATTCTCCGAGAAAATAAAAGAGTTGTACGACATTGCAGATTTCAATATAAGCATAACATCACAGCCGCATACCACTGCTTCTTCAATAACAGCGCTGCTCCGTACCTACTATCGTGACCGTGAGCTCTCACTGCACTTCGAGAACGCCAAATACAAAATAATACCAGAGCAGCACGGCATACACATCGACAAGATTGGATAAAATTCAAGCTGACCAGTACTTCTTCGTCCTGATAAATTGCCCCTGTGCCTCTATGAGGTCGATGAAAAGATCCCTGTAATCGTGCTTGAGCATCATTAGTATCCTACCTGCAGACTTTAGCCCTATCCCATATACCGAAAGGGCTACTGCCGTCCTGCCTCCATACGATTCGAACATGCTCGCTTCATTGAGCAGCTCCTTTAGCTCGGCCCTCTCCCTAGGGGAAAGCTTCTTTCCTTCGAGCCTTTTCTTCACTATTGCATCGTGCGATTCGCTCTGCCTAGCCACCATAGGGCTCTTACAATTTGGGCATTCTATCCTCTTCATGTCCTTTACCTGGCTCAGTTTCCTTGTGAACTTGAAGCCGCAGTACGTGCATATCAGTGAAATTTTCTTCTCAAGTATTGAATCGATGAACGAATCAAGCACTACGCTGCTCGGTGTTACCGGCAGGACAAGCTCCTTCGCGCTGTATGTCGCTTCAAGGAGCGTCGAAGCAAATATCGAGATGCTGTCAGTCTCTATCTGCGGTATCCTTTTTCCAGAAATATCCTTGAGGAACTTCTTCAGGGTCTCTATATCAAAGTAGTTCTGCATAAGTTCGCGCATCGCCTCCCTATACACAGGAGTATCTTCAAGCATGCGCATTATCCTTTTAGCCATAGATTTGGATACGCTTGCGTCCCTGTCTATCACACCGAAGAACTTTGCAACAGTGACGAATTCATACCTGAAAAGGTCGCTGTCCTTTACGGCGTTCTTCAGCAGCTCTTCTATGCCCTCCGGTGCGATGCTCTTTATTAGCGCACCGAAATCCACATTCTCGTCAAATTCGAAGAATATCATGTACGGCGTTGATTTCATAACGACGCTCTTGCCATACCTTGCAGTAAGCATGTGCACGATCAGCCTTGACAGGGCTTCATTAGCCAAGGTCCCGGCGGCACAGTATACCGCTGCATTGTCGCCAGACTTTTCTATTGTTATACCTTCGCTTGCAAACTTTACTGCTGCGTTCTGCTTCTTTATAAAATCATTGATCCTGCACTTCAATTGGCTGTCTACAAGATCCATGCTGCCTAAGCCTCCGTCTTCAAAGAAGCGAAACACCCTAGATGCAACCGACCTATATACGGGTATATCAGAGCCGCTCCAATCTGGCACAGCTGCTTCAAACCTGTCGCTCGCCTCAACCTGTATGATGCCCTCATCGACGCTCAGGACCCTCCAAGGAAGGCCTTTGGTTATGAATACTGTGCCATCCTCTATATTGTTGACGACAAATCTCTCATCTAAGCTCGATATCACTCTGTTGGTGTGCGCATCCTTGACAAGATAGCTCCGGTTCTCTGATATGAAGCTAAGATGCCTATAATAGAAAAGCAGTGTGCCGTTGACTCCGTGTATTACGCCGTTGTGCACGATTATGTGCTTGTGCGCTACCATGAAACCAAGCATGTCCTCAAAATCCGCATCGCCAAGCTTAGAATAAGCATAAGATCCTCTTATTGTTTTGAGTGCTTCTGCCTTGCTTATACCATCCGCATTATCGAGGCATATGCCACACACTTGGTGCATAAGCACGTCTAGCGCATTGCTTTCTACCTTCGCTTCCTCTAGCAAGCCCTTTTCCATGTTGTCTGCAACCGCTATGGATTCTATCGCATCTATCGGATTAGTTGCTATTATGACGCCCGAGGATTTCTTCCCTACCCTATGCCCGCTCCTCCCTACTCTCTGCACCAGCCTTAGCGCCTGCCTCGGGGACCCATACTGCAGGACAAGATCCACGCTGCCAATATCTATTCCGAGCTCCAAAGAGCTGGTCGCTATTACGCTCCTTATGGCTCCCTCTTTGAAGCCATTTTCTATGCTGACCCTTTCATCGCTGTCTAGAGAGCCATGGTGTATGCCTATACCGCCAAAGCTATGCTCATTATCAATGTACTTTAGGCGGCTTCCTACTGCCTCCGCTACCTGCCTTGTATTCGCAAATATCAATGTCGACCTTGCTTCCTTTATCAGGCTTGCTATCCTTGACAGGCGAGCTGTAGACTGCTTGTCGAGGCCGAATTTCTCCGCAGCGCTTCCAACTCCTGCGCTTTCACTCTCAGGCATCTCTATCCTGATTTCCATTCTCTTCTTCACATTTGAAGATATGACTGAGCACTTTCTTGCTCCACATAGGAACTTCGCAACGATATCTGGATTGCCTACAGTTGCGCTTATGCCTACTCTTTGAAACCCCCTTGAATATTTTTCCAGCCTTTCAAGGCCAATGCTGAGCTGTGCACCCCTCTTTGTCCCATATACCTCATGTATCTCATCCACCACTACTGTCTTCACATTCTTCAATGCATTTGCAAAATGCCTATTGACAAGTATGCTTTGGAACGTCTCTGGTGTCGTTATAATTATGTTGGGCGCAGACTTTGACTGCTTGATGCGTTCGCTCTGCTTTGTATCTCCATGCCTCACCCCAATCGTTATGCCCTCGCTCTTGCACATCTCCATCATGCGCTTGAGCATATCCCTGTTGAGCGCCCTGAGCGGCGTTATATAAATAACGTGTATGCCTGTGTTCCCCCTGTACTTAGATATCTTATCAAGAATTGGAAGCATCACGGCCTCCGTTTTTCCTGATCCTGTGGGCGCTATCACTAAGCAGTTTTCCTCCCTCATTATGTGCGGTATCGAGAGCTTCTGTATATCCGTGAAATCTTCGTGGCCCTGCAAAAACGAGCCGAAAATGTTGTTTGCCATAAATATCAGTTGACAGCATCAGCCTTTATCTTTTCTGCCTCTTCTTGCCCCTTCTTAGACGCACGATAAGCACCACTATAACAATCATCGCCGCCGCCACTACAGATGCAAACAGCCTAGTTATAAAGAACAGGGTCACGACCCTGCCGCCAGAGGCGTATATGGGCGACATAAAGCCCAAATATTTTGCATAGCCATATGCATAGCCCAGTGGGACATTGCTCAGCATGAGATTACCTCCTGCTCCTGTGCTGAAATTCAGACTCGTGCCGTTGTAGAATGATAAGCTTACTGTAGCGTTCACAGGGGTATCTAGGAAGCTCATGGTGTGTATTACCACATCATAAACGGGTAGGGTAATATTGATATTCATGGGCGCAGATACGCTGTATGAATAATTGACCGGCATATGTGCTCCCTTATAATACGCGGAGAACAAGTACAATGTGCTCCCTGCGTCTATGTATGGCGTTGTGTTTATTACCCCGAAAGACGAATTGAAGCTGGTAATATTAATGCTCTTGCCATACTCATTAAGCGCAGATATATCGATAAGGTATTGCTTGCTGTATTCAGCGTTTAATGTGAGCGGCTTCGTGACGGTAATGTTTATGCTTTTATTCGCATACATGCCGCTCCACGATATGAACGCTACCCTTGCAGAGGAATTGACATAAATGTACGGCTCGCTCAGATATATGTGCGCAATGCTCCCATTGTCATACCATCCGCTCCCATATGCATTCCCATAATGCGTTGTAGCAGTTATCTGGTACTGCACCTTCCATTCGGCATTAACCTTCATGCTGTGGGAAACAACAATGCTGGAAGAGGTTGATGTAGCGCCATCGTTCCATTCTGAAAATTGTGCCCTTGCACCATAACCAATTACAACTGTCGGGTTCGGCACTGAAAATGAGGCAACGCTCCCGTTATCATACCATCCGCTCCCATATGCATTCCCATACGGCGTGGTCACATTGACATAATACTGTGTCCTCCATTCTGCCTGCTCTGTAATATTGCCTGCCATGTAAACTGTTGCATTGGCAGAGCTGCCTGTGTACGAACCGTATCCGTAGCCTTTCCATCCGTCAAATAGCGCTCTCTTGCCAACGCCAAGGCTTATGCTCTGCGGTGCGCTTATCCTAACAGAAGAGGCTGACATATACTCCCCCGCGCCAGAAACATTATACTGCGAATCTATATGCAGGTAGAACCCCTCACGCCATAATATTGTGCCGTTGTACAGTGGCAGGCCAGACCCGACCTCAAAATAATTCACCCTGTTGCCTATTTCCTTGACGCCATATGGGTTCGGCAGCAAGTCATCGCTCCCCTTCCCATAACCTACATACGTATGCGCCTCAGGCACCGGCAGAAATATTCCATTCTTGTAAATGCTGAGGTTGCTGAATATAACCGGCTTCATGTATGCGTTGTTGTTATAAGTATCCGCATATTCAGCGAACGCAGTAGGGGAGAAAGCGCCGGAATTAGATGTGCCCAGGTCTACGCTACCAAGTACTTTTCCATCCATGTAAAAGTACCAGACATCGCCAAAGGATTCAAAGGAGAATGTATTGAAGCTCCCATTGGGCCCTACGGAATCATTCTGGCCCACGCCCCCGTAAAAGCCGCTGCTTGGCCCTCCTGCTGGGAAATACTCCCAGAACCATGTTGGTATGCCCGCATATAGTGTCACATTGCCAGTGCAGCTAGATATATTGCATGATTCTGGGTATACTGCAGTTGCATTCGGTACTTCATATCCTACCTGCGCGAACGCTCCATTGCTAAGAGTCTCGCCTATCCAAAAGCCGAAAGACCCATTTATATCGCTCTGCGGATATACTGTCTGTATTGAGGCGCTCACGCCATTGTTGAAGGACGCGTTTTGCGAGCCTATTGCTCCTGACTGAAACCAGTATTGCGCGGTTGGCATTCCCGCAGCTAGCATTACTGCGACAATCCCTGCAAGAAGCAATTCAAACCCTCTCATAGTCCATGCCCAGGTCTTCAAGCTTTGCCAATATCTTATTTCTAGACACAGCATTTATGCTTTTCCATTCTATGACAGCGACGTCAGGCCTGATCGTGCTTCTGTCTATTGCGGCCTGCAGCATGTCCACTTCATCAACATAATACTTCGGCATTATGTGCGAGAAAGCATATTTGCCCTCCAGCGCGTATCTGGTGAATTTAGCCGAATAGTGCATTCCCCCAATCCCTATTGCCACTTTGTCGTATTCTGCGCCATTTTCATACAGCATTGCATATATCCCTTTTGAGAGCCTGCCCAACAGGTTTTCCCTGTCGCTCTCATTTATCACAGCATCAGGCCCAAGCTCGACAAAGCATGAAGGCGTATCTAGCAGCGGCCCATGGTGTGTGGCCTCATATACGACTTCTATGCCTTCTGCGAAGCCCCTCATTGCCTTCAGGAACGATACCATCATGCCAGGCGAGGCTACACTTAGGGCCTGGGGCTTACCCCCAAGGTCATTCTTTCCGTTCCAATTGCCTTCTGCATGCGCCGTAAACGATATTATGCCCTTTGCGCTTGAATGCCTGCTTATGAACACAATCTCTCCAGCTCCAATCTCATCTAGCCAATCAGCATAGACCGGGCTGCTGTCCAGCTCCAGCATCTCTATCCTGCCTGATGTGAAATGCTTCAGCCCCTTTATATCTGGCGCGTCCTTGAAACTAGCGCCTTCCCTAAGCATTTCAGCGACCCTGCTGGCGAATCCGTCCTCTTTTGAATACACTAAATAGGTCATGCGTCAAATCCCTTTGTATATACTAAAATAAGCTATGCACACAAACTAATAAAAAATAATAAAGGATAACTGGTTATTAGTATAAAGCTCTACGGTCATACAATGTTCTACACATATATAGCGCTGATATTTTTCATCGCCTTCGCCCTATTCATACCGGGGGCGTTCCTGCTGACATCAAAGCTGCTCAGGCCTAGGGTTCCAGGCAATAAGGCGAAGAACGCGCCATACGAGAGCGCAGAAGCTACTGTTGGCAGCAGCCGCGACATAGACAATGAATACCTGCCGTATTTTACCGCATTCCTGCCTTTCGAAATAGTGGCAGTGATAATGCTTGTCTGGTCTGTGGCTTCCAGCTCAATGGAATACATGACCGACGTACTTTACATAATGTTGCCCATATTCTCTCTAATATTCGTTTTTATAAGCTATAAGCTGATACGTGGTAAGAATGCCTGATGTACAAGAAACGCCATATACGCAAGAAGAGCTGATGAATGCAGAAGCAGAGATGACGCAGCTCACCATAGATTCGCTCAAAAAGTACAAGATGAATAACAATGTCATGTTCACAAAGCTAAGCGAAGCTACGCAGGCGATAGCCAAGAAGATGGTCAACTGGAGCCGCACCAATTCGCTCTGGCCGCTTCAGTTTGGCCTCGCATGCTGCGCCATGGAGCTGATGGACTTCGGCGCATCGAGGATAGACGCCGAGAGGAAGGGGTACCTTCTATTCAGGGGCACTCCACGGCAGTGCGATGTGATGATAGTCGCGGGATGGGTGACCAAGTCGATGGTCCCAAGGATAAAGAGGCTTTATGAGCAGATGGCAAAGCCGAGGTATGTGGTTGCATACGGCGAATGCGCAACATCTGGCGGCCCATGGTGGGAGAGCTACAACATAATACGGGGCATAGACCAAGTGCTGCCTGTTGATGTGTATGCTGTAGGATGCCCTCCAAAGCCGGAGAACCTGTTCGGAGCGCTGATGAAGCTCCAGGAAAAGGTAGGTGGTAAAAGTGCAGGAGATAAAGAGAGAAGCATTACTGAAAACCCTAGAAGGGCTGAAGACTTCAGGCTATGACGTCCTTAAGTTCATATTCGCAGTGGACTATACAGACCACATGGAAATGGACTACGTGCTATACAGCACGTCAAAGAACCAGGACGAGCTCGTGAAGGCGCAGATTGATGCAAAGGTGCCTAAGATAGAGAGCATCATGGACATATATCCGTCTGCGGATTGGTACGAGCGCGAGGCAGCGGAGATGTTTGGCATAAAGTTCACCAACAGGAAGACAAAGAAGCTGCTATTGGAGGAATGGAACGGCGCAATCTATCCTCTAAGGAAGGATTACCAGTGGGGTACAGACTACAAGAAGCGATAGAATGGCAATAATGAGGATCAATGTTGGGCCGATACATCCTAGCACTCATGGAGTCCTAAGGCTCGTAGTTGATGTTGATGGCGACACAATAAAGGACGTCGAGCCGCATATAGGCTTCCTGCACAGAGGAGTGGAGAAGCTGATGGAGACTAGGATGTATATGCAGAATCCCTCATACACGGAGAAGCTTGACTATGCGGCACCCATGGCTTGGGATGATTTGTACGTTGCATCAGTTGAAAAGGCAATAGGCGTTGAAGTAAAGGAGGCGGCGCAATACGCCAGGGTCATACTCCTAGAGTATCAGAGGATAGCAAGTCACCTGCTTTGGCTTGGCACTTTCGCAAATGACCTGGGCCAGATGTTTACCCTTTTCATGTGGACATTTAGGGAGAGGGCCGCCGTGCTCAAGTATCTAGAGGATATGACAGGCAGCAGGATGTTTTATGTCAACCTTCGGCTTGGCGGTCTATCGCGCGAGCTCCCACAAGACTTCAAGGACCGGGGATACAAGCTTGCCGATTACCTTGAACCCAAGATTGCAGAATATACCGACATGCTTGATGCAAATGATATATTCAAGGAGAGGACAAAAGGCGTAGGCAAGCTGAGCAAGAGCGATGCGCTCGCACATGGAGCAACAGGGCCTGTGCTCAGGGCATCTGGGGTCGAATACGACGTGAGGAAGAACTTTCCGTACTACATATATGATAAGGTCAAATTCACAGTGCCGGTCGAATCTGGAGGGGACGCATTCAGCAGGTACAGGGTAAGGTTCAGGGAGATGCAGGAAAGCATAAAAATAATAAGGCAGGTGCTGGACATGATGCCCGATTCTAGCGTTGCGGGCCAGCCAATAAAGCTCATAGGTCAGCCCGCAAAGCCGGAACCTGTCCTAATGGAGCGCGAGCTACCAAGGGGCAACGGCATCATATACCTAATACCTGACAAGCAGAAGCCCTTCAGGATAGCGCTGAGGTCGCCTGCATACATTAACCTGTCATTGCTGCCTATGCTATGCAGAGGCGAAAAGTTCGCAGACTTGTTTGCAATATTGGGCAGCATAGACGTAGTTATGGCGGAGATAGACAAATAGCTTGTGCTAACAGCAAGTTATATATATCTTGTATATACAGTATATACATGTGATTTTATGGCCGACGAAACTGCTATGCTGATCAAGCTTGATAGACACACCAAAGAGAGAATGAGGGAAATACACGTTAACTGGTCCAACGAAATCCGCAATTTTATAAAGGAAAGAATAAGCGATGAAAAGAACCCCACATTAGCGGTAATGCTTGCAGACAAGGTATTCAATTCACAAAAGAGGAAGAATACTGATACTACATCTATAATAAGAAAATTCAGGGATACAAGATATGGAGCGCATAATCGCTGATGCTAGCGTAATAATAAAATTCTTCATAAATGAACTGTACTCCAAGCAGGCGCGCTCCCTTATGGAAGCCTTCGCACGCAAAGAAGTTGAGCTTTTAGAACCGTCATTATTATTGTACGAAGTTATAAATGGGGTAAGATACTCAAGAGCTAAAAAGTTCACCGAGAGCGAAATTAAAGTCGTAATAGAATCAATGTTGAACTTCGATTTCAGGTGGCTCGATATGAATGGCGAAATAGCGTACTCTGCCGCCGAGATATCGCTGCATTATAATCTCTCATTTTATGATGCGAGCTATATCGCCTTGGCAAAAGCAATGGATGCGGATCTATATACTGCTGACACCAAACTAATTGAGGCATCAGGCCTGCCCTTCGTCAAGCATATCAAAAACCTTCGGTTTGCTTAACTGAGCAGTCTTGAAACACAACACCCCTTACTGGTCACCGGTTTACATACTAACGGTTTACAGAATGCTTAGCAGAAAGCCCACAATTTCAATCGTGGGATGAATGCGAAACGCATAAATTTATTAATTGTAACTAAATATATATTATGGTAGTGAAGTAAATGAAGCTAACTCAGGTTGTAAAGGTGGAGGGCAATTATGAAATACTGGACAATCTTGCAAAGATAACCAACGGATTGTATAATTCTGCGTTGTATGAAAGCAGCCAAAGATACAAGAAAGAGAAAAAATTCTACTTCTACTACGATCTCTGCAATATTCTAAAGGACAACGCATTATATGCATTGCTGCCTTCCCAGACAGCACAGGCAG
>JBMFWP010000005.1:0-45608 GCA_049965155.1 Candidatus Micrarchaeia archaeon
CGAGCAATTGGTATTCGGGATACAGCGCACCGTGAGCTATCTACCAACGTGGATTGACTGTCAGAAGAAGTGCAGCGCCCACCATCTCATGAACTTCTTTATGCGTATCCTTGTCGGGCTGGTGTTCTTCTTTATGTCCTTGACCATAGACTTGTAGAGCACTTTCTCCTGTGCATCGAGCTTTCCTTCTTTTACTATCTCCTGCCTCTTGCCGTCAACAATCTGCACTTCCGTTTTGCTTATCACGTCCTTCTTCACCATTGAGTACCATTCATCCAACGAACTTCCTGACATATCTTTGTCCTTCAATATTGCCAGCATGTCGCGCATGTTCAAGTTTCTGCCCTTGTTGAACTTGTGTTCGTGAAGCAAAGGCCTCATGGCTGCCCTGTCGCATATTTTGGCTATGTCAGCGGGCGAATAGCCCGATGTGGCCCTCGCAAGCCTGCCGAAGGACAGCCTGTCATGCGGCTTGTTTCTTGTATAAAGCTCAAAAAGCCCTTTCCTATCCTTATAACCCGGTGGGTTTATGTATATGCTGTCGCCAAACCTTCCGCTCCTCTTTAGTGCTGGATCTATATCCCAGGGCTGGTTTGTCGCACCTATTACAAACAGGCCCTCCGGATTCTCTATAACTCCATTCATCTCTGTAAGAAAGGCGTTGACGGCGGTGCGCATCGCAGAGCCTTCTCCTCCTTGCTCGCCCCCTCCTCTCTTGACTCCGAGCGCGTCGAGCTCGTCGAAGAACAGTATGCAAGGTGTATTCTCTCGCGCCTGCTGGAAGTGCTGGTGCAGGTTCTTTTCGGTATTGCCCGTATACATATCTAATATTTGGTTTATCTGGACAACTATCACATTGGCTCCTGCCTCCCCAGCTATTGCATTGACTATATGTGTCTTTCCCGTTCCGGGCGGACCGTAAAGTATTAGGCCTAGGCCCAGCTTCTTGCCATACTTCTTAAACAAGTCAGGCCTCTTCATTGCAAGCACAACATTCTCCATCAAGTACTCCTTCACCTTTGCCATGCCTACGACTTGGTCAAACTTCACATTTGATTTGTAGAAGGCGACTCTCTTGACCTGGCCCTCTTCTATTATCGTTTTATTCTCTTCCTCCTCCTTTTTCTTCTCCTTTGAGGGTGCAAGCTCCACCTGTGCAGAGCCACTGCTATTGTTGACATCCATGTGCAGGAGTGAGTCTATGTGTTCCAACCTATTCTTTGCCTCCGCATAATTAGGGTCGTTAGAGAGCGACTTCTCATACCAGAACCTGGCGCTAAGCAGGTCGTTGCTCTGCTCCGCTATATCACCCAGGAGGAGCGGTGCGTCAGCACTCTTAGGCTCTATCTCAAGTACTGACTGCAGGTCCTTCTTTGCATAATCAGTCTTTTTCAATATTGCATAGTTCAATGCCCTGTTGAAGTATGCGCTCGAATACTCATTGTCTATATTTATTGCCTGCGTATACTCCTCTATCGCTTCGTCAAATTTGCCCTCGTCGAAGAGGCTGTTCCCCCTCAACCAATGCTCCTCTGCTTTCGGATCTGCCTTGTGCTTTGCCACCTGGCCTTCATTGTTGCTATCCTGCCCTTCAGAAGCCACTCATATCGCCTTTAAAACAACTACAATTATTATCAATAATCAATATTATAATACTTATACTGCTATTCCGTTTCGCCCATTCTGTCCAGGAAGATATTTATGTTCCTATCTACTCTAGTTATGTACCTATTGGACCTCCTCACATTCTTGAATGCCACACTGCGGAACTTCAATGCTAAATCCCTCACCTTTGCATTTAGTACGCGCATATCTTCAGATTTTACAGCATATTGACCGTTTAACTGCTTTATCACGAGTTCGCTGTCCGAAGTCACAGTAACTTCGATGTCAGAATGGTTGGCTATATTCTTCACACACCACGTCAGGGCGTCAATTATTGCCTTGTATTCTGCATAGTTATTCGTTTTGATGCCGTTGTATGAAACCGATTCCTTAATAATCCTCTTTGAATCTATGACCATAAATCCCGAGCCGCTTCTACCGGGGTTGCCCCTCGCAGCTCCATCTGTATAGATATGAATCTCTCTATCTCCTGTATTCATGCAAAGTCGCCATTGGTAATAGTTTACAAAGAAATTTATAAATGCATAGCTATATACCTAATCGGGAGCGCATGCACGGGAGCGCCCTTGATGGTGCATCTGATGAAAATATACACGCTGCAGGAAGGCGAGGAACTTGTGAAGGCGGCAAAGTCTAGCATAGAGCTGCACCTTAAGAGCCCTCATTTCAACAGGGGCATAGTAAAAGATGCCCTGAAGAGATTCACTGATAGGTATGGCGTGTTCGTCACCCTAACCCATTATCCAACCGATACGCTAAGGGGATGTATAGGCTTCCTTAACGGCGCATATCCTGTGTCAGAGGCAGTCGTGGAGGCGGCGATAGCTGCAGCAACAGAGGACCCAAGGTTTGTACCCGTATCGCATTATGAGCTCAATGAAATTCTTGTTGAAGTTAGCATACTATCAAATGAGATACCATTGGGCAAGACGGCATTAAGCCGGGAAAGGGGCATAAAGATAGGAAGAGATGGGCTGATAATAAGGTACGGTTTCTATAGCGGGCTGCTGCTGCCCGAAGTTGCTGTGGAGGAAGGGTTCAACAAGAAGGAGTTTCTTGCTGCAGTATGTGAAAAAGCAGGCCTGCCCAGCACATATTGGACTCAGCAGAACGTCAAGATGTACCGTTTCGAGACACAGATATTCAAAGAAGAGGAGCCTAATGGCAGGGTCAAGGAGCTGGATTATAGCAGCACAACGAGTGCCAAGAAATCAGGCAAGCCGCATGAATGAGCCTGCGTGTGTACATGCAAAGATTGTGGTCCGATGAAAATAAACGTGGGTGAGGGCGTAGACCTCGATGCACAGCTGGTCATGACCGGCCGAGGCTGCGTCATAGGCCAGAGCGGCTCTGGTAAATCCTTCCTATTGGGCGTCATAGCAGAAGAGCTGTGCAAGATAAATCTGCCGTTCCTGGTTATAGATACCGAGGGAGAGTACCACAACCTGAAAAACGCCTTTAAAGCAATATGGGTTTCTAACTCGTCCGATGCCGATATAAGCCTTGATGTGGATTATTCGAAGCTTCTCTCGGAAAGCCTTAGCGGCAATGTGCCCATAATATTTGATATATCCGACGTAGTGGATCAATCGAGCTATGTTTACAGCATATTAGCCTCACTGTATGATCTTGAAGACAAGATGCATCTTCCATATCTTGTGATTATTGAGGAGGCAGACAAGTTTGCACCTCAAGTGACGCACACAAAAAAGAATATGATAGAAGAGATAAGCGTCAGGGGCAGGAAGCGTGGCATAGGGCTGATGATAGCTACGCAAAGGCCAGCAAACATAAGCAAGAATGTTCTTTCGCAATGCTCCTATGGTTTTGTTGGTAAACTTACAATAGACAACGATATATCTGCGATAGACATATTATTCAGCAGCAGGCAGTTGCGTGACAGCATAGTGCGCCTCAGCCAAGGAGAGTTTGTGCCTTTCGGGATAGGTATAGACCACCCAATTAAGGTAAAAAGCAGGGTGCTTTCACATTACGGCAGCACACCTAAAGTTGTTGCGGGATTGTCCTCAGCAGATATAAGCGCCATAATCAGCAGAGTGTCTGTAGGCAAAGAGGTAAGGCCAATAAATCCAAATGTACAGACACAAAAAAAGAAGCGCGTTCCAAACATCGAAGAAACAGAGGGTTCAATCAGCATTATACGACCATTATACTCAGATGAAGATGCAATAGCATACTCCAAGAAAATGTCATCGCGCCACATAATACCAATAACCAACTTGCGCCCCACAGAAACTGTAGAAAGCATAAGAACGCTCTATTACCCGCTTAGGCACTTTCGCATATTAATACCTAGGCGCAACTCCCATGAATTCAGGGAAAGGCATGCACTTATAGATCCTATGGCAAGGATAGCAAATGTTGAAAGTAAGCTCAAATTTATAAGGCAGGATGTCAGGGTAGGTGCGCATATCTCCCTTTCTCAGGAGAAGCTTCTTGAGCGGCTTCGGTTGTTTGGAAAGATAAGCATAGAGAAACTTGAAAAGCAGTCTGAATCAAAAACTATCCACAATGACATAAAGGCTCTTGCAGCCATAGGGGCGATAAAGCTCACTGGTAAAAATATTATACTCAATAACGGCATAAGATTCGCTTCCAAGCGTGACTTCGAAACTGTTGAAGTCAAAGGTGTACCGAAAGAGGACATAATCACTATGAATGATAAAAGCATAAGTGCAACATCAAGGATTATGTTCCCTGGGTGCAAAGTGTTTGATATGGGCAGGTTATACATAAAGATGTACAAAGTAACACTGAGAAAGAAAGACAGGGTGAGAGTGTTTGTAATGGACAGCGTATCTTTCAAGGATAGACCAGAATTGGTAAACATCGTAGTTGACGAAAGATAACTTTTTATACTTTTTTTGTATATCTATTGTGAGGCGCATGAAAGCTTTTCAAAGAAGGAACTATCCGATAGAGTTTCGTCAGAATTTCAAGTTGCAATCCGCAATGGAATATCTGATGACATACGGCTGGGCCATCCTAATCATTGCAGTTGTTCTCGCGGCACTTTTCCAATTGGGGGTATTCAACCCGATGACATTTGCGCCAAAAGCTTCGCCAGGTTCATGCCAAATCGTAAGGCCTGAGGGCGCAGGAACTACAAACTTCATATCTCTTGAAGGCGAATGCAACGGCGAAATACCACAATATGTGGAGCAAATGGGTTATGTTAATATTGGTAATCCGCAAATATTACAGATACCTCCAGGCGAATCAATAACTATTTCTGCATGGATTAAAACTTCTTGTGGGGGTTCTAGCGCTATTTTGGGACATGGAATGCAAAGTTATATATTTGCTGTAAATCCTGAGTCACTTTGTACACTAGTTTTTGAATGGTGGGGCAATAGCACTAATATTCAAGGTACATGGGGAGGCCCTTCAATACCTAAAAATGAATGGGTTTATGTGGTTGGCATAAATAATGTAGGCAAGAATTTTACTATGTATGTAAATGGTACTTATAAATTTGAGCAGAATTGGGGACTTACTTACAGTTATACAAACAACACATACATAGGAGGAAATCCTGATCCCTTATACCCTCCTTTTGACGGTTCAATGGCCAACATTCAAATCTACAACACCGCCCTTTCAGCAAATGACATTGAGGTGCTCTACAAAGAGGGCATTGGCGGCGCGCCGATAAAGATACAGAATCTTGTTGCATGGTATCCTCTGAACGGCAACGCTAACGACTATAGTGGCAACTGGAACAACGGCGTTGCCAATGGCGTTACATATACAAGCAACTGGTATTCAGGATATACTGCACCTTGAGGATATAGAGAGGCAACGCGAACGCTGCTTGATAAAAGCACTATTATAGCATTCTTGCTTATGTATTCCTTACTGTATCTTTATAGTTTCTATGTTCTTCATGCTGTTTATGTTCTCAAGGGCCCTGTAGACAGCCATCAAAGTGTTGTACTTCGCCCTTGTCCTTCCCCTGGAGAAGCTCCAAAGGTCCTTTACGCCTGCAAGAACTAGCATCTTCCTCACAGGATCGCTTGCCACTATCCCCAATCCCCTCGGCGCAGGCTTGAGTATTACCTCTACGCTGCCGCACTTGCCGGTTGTGGTGAAAGGCAAGCTGTGGCTCGTGCCACATTGGCATTGCCAGGATCCGCATCCGAATATTATCGGTATAACATTCCTTTTTGCATTAGAGATTGCGTTCTCTATTGCCGCCTTAACTTCTATATCTTTGCCAGCCCCTACTCCAACGTGGCCATTCTGGTCCCCTACTACTGCAGTGACCCTGTACTTTGCCTTCCTGTTATTCTTGGTCATCCTCTGTACGCTCATTATCTCAATGACCTCGCTCTTCAAGTTAGGCAATAGGGCATCAACTATCTCTCGTTCCTCTATTCTCTTGCCGCTGTGAAATATTTGCTCTATTGAAGTAATCTCGTGTGCTTTAACCTTTTTCCCCAGCTCTGTGAGTGGCGTCCACTCCTCTATGTTGAACACTCTCTCGTTCTGGTCTCTGTTATTTCCGAATCTTCTTCCTCTCATAGCCAAGCAATCACTTCGTTATAGCCTCTTTCACCTTGTTTACTAAGGCCTCCATAGACCCTACATCGAAGTTGTTCTTCCTGTATGTGGAAAACATTACACTATTGCTTTCCAGCTTCTTCGAGTACTCGCTTATGTGGTGGCCAAAAATCCTCTTTTCATCGAAATCTATATTGCCACGTATGCCCATGCCTGCGTCTATCGCGCCCTTCGCCGCAGCGAATAGTATCGATGCCTTGGATGGCCTGTACAGGCCTATATCAAGCACGAATTCCTTGCTCTCCAGGTCCTTTGCTTTCTTAGCCAGCAATACGCCAGTCAGATACGCAGTAGGTGTATTCCTCTTAGGCATCCATCCGAACTTCGACAGCTCGCTTGAATTTACTGTGGTGAGCACTTTGTCGCCGTTCGCTTCGTATTCAGCTACCTGCATCCTTATGCCCCTGTTAGACCTCCTTACGATAACCCTGGGCAGGCCTCCTTTGAGTAGCGTAAGCCTCTTCCTGTAATCGGTGACGCCGCGCGCCCTCCTCTTCCTTATCACTTTCATCAATACCACTACATCATATGTGCTTCAGCTTATCCATCTGCTCGTCGGTTATGCCCACTCCCTTGCTCTTTATATGGTTTATGAGCGTCATCTTTGTCTGGAAGCTGCCTCCCTTGACAAGGGCATAGAACTTCTTGAACATCTCGTTATTTATCACTTTCTCTTTTTTGAGCTCTGCAAGTATCCTCCTCTGAGCCCTAACCTTCTTCTGGTATGTCATTATGCCTCTAGCCTTCCTCGTGCCTTTCTTTCTGCCTTTGCCTCTCCTCCTTCCTTTTGCGCGCTTCTCCTTTAATATCTTCGAGTATACGCTGAGATTATCTTTCTCCTTGAGCGCATACACCTTGCCGCTTTTTATGAGAGACCTTACATCTTCCCTGGTTATTGCCTTATTGGCGTCTTCTATCGCGTCCGGCTTTATCCTCACGCTGCTCACTCCCCTTTTGAGTATGTCCGCGGCGGTCCTTTTAGTAAGCTTTACACTCATTTCGATGCACCATTTACAATGTGGAGGTTCTGCTCCTTGGCGAATTTAAGCATCTCTGCCCTGAGCCTCTTTGAAGTGCCGTGCGCCATGGCGAACTCGTACTCCTTCGTGTCTATATCTGGGTTCTCTATCAGGCTATTGAGCTCTGAGATGCTATGCACTACCATGAGGCGCATGCCGCTCTTCCTGACTCCTCTGGCATTCTCTGGGTTCTTGTAGCCTATGGTCGGCTCGGCGCCCATGAAATTCTTCTTTATCCTCTTCTTGTTGTCTATGCCGCGCTGCTTCCTCCAACTGTCCTTGACTCTCTTCCTGTTCTTGGTCCCATAGTTGGGCACGTTGAACTTCGGATGCGTTTTCTTCTTCAAAGCCAAAACAATCACACTCATTCTTCAAGCGCATAATATATGCCGTCCTGGAATATCCTGTTGTCCTTGTGCCTTACTCTGCACGCGCCCTTTATGTTGGCTGCGGTCTGCGACACATCTTCTAGGCTTGTGCCGTATACCCTTATGGCTTGGCCCTTGGTCTCTACCTTTGTACCGCCCATTATGCGCGCCGTCCGTGCGCTTCTCTCGCCGAAGAGGTTCTTTATCACTACCTTGTCACCCTTAACTTCTACTGTGGTTGGGAAGTGCACGAATACCATGGTCATCTTCTTCTCATAGTATTCGTTGACGCCCTTTATGCTGTTGTTTATCTCCTTGACCACAGTGTTGACCAGGTTGGCGGATTTCCTCGCCAGCTTCTTGCTCTCTACCGGCTCCACTTTTACTGTGCCGCCCTCGAGCCTTACATTAAGCAGAGAGTCGTTGTAGGTGAGCATGTTGTTGCCAAGCTTGCCCTTGATGTCGAGCCTATTGGCCTTCTGCTCTACTTTCACTCCCTCCGGTATTTTTATCTCCATAAAAATCATCAATAGACATATACAAGCAGCCTGCCGCCAGTGTTCTTGCCCTTGAGCTCCTTGCTTGTCATCACGCCCTCTGGTGTAGAAACTATTAGCGTGCCGAAATCCTTGCTCGGCACATACCGCATTTCGTACTTTAATAGGTCGTCCTTCTTAATGCTAAACCTAGGCTTTATGACGCCTATGTCATTGACCTTGTTTGAAAGCGCTATCTTGAGCTTCTTTATGTTCCTGTCTACGAATTCGTCATATCCGACTATGTACCCTTCGCGCTTCATGGCGTCCAGCACTGCCCTTATCAGCTTCGTGGAATACACTACGCAGTCCTGCCTGCCTATGTACTCGTTAGTCTTTATCGTGTTTATAGCGTCTGCCAGCCTGTCCATGAATATCAACCATACTTTTTGAAGCCCAAATCTGCAGCTACCTCCCTGAAGCATCTCCTGCATATGTACAGGTTGTGCTCCCTTATGAGGCCCCTGCTTGTGCCGCATATCCTGCATTTCCTCAGGCCCTTCCCGCGGAATTTCTCTTCGACTCTCATTTTCATAATCATCACGCCTCTATACAAAATTCACGCCCAGCCTCTTCGACAGGTAGTCCTTTATCTCATCGCGCGGTATTATCCTGTGCTTGCGCGGTATGCTGTTGTTGCGGACCTTCCTCTCTGCGACGCGCACTCCCTTTCTCCTGAAGGACACATTGACGTTCATCCCGAACATGCCTACCGTAGGATCGTACTTTATGCCATTTATGTCTATATACTCATTTATGCCGAAGCTCAGAGTGTTGTTCGATATGGAAGATTCCTTGACCTTCATGTCTACTGCTTCGAGCAGGCGCTTCACCAGCTTGTCAGGGTCCTTGCGCACCGTGGCATATGCGCCTATCTTGCTGCCTTTTGTTATCTTGAATGACGGATTCCTCTTCTTCGATATCTCGTCAGTGGGCTTAACCCCTGTGATGGTCTCGATGAGCTTCTTAGCATTCTTCTGCTTCTGCTCGTCGCTGCCCGTGCCAATGTTGACTATCACCTTGTCTATCGATATATCCCTCATCGGGTTTGCGGACTTTTCCTCCTTGCTTTTTGCAGCAGCCTTTTCACTCATCAGCATCACTCAATTACCATAATATTCCTTACCAGCGTCTCGAAGGAGTTGCCCTCGCTATCCTCCACCATGACTGTCTTGCCACTGTGCATTGTGCCGTTATTGACCTTTTTTATCACGCCTGCGGAGCCAACGTGCACTCCGTCTATTATCATGCATTTCTTGCCCTCGCCGAAAGCTAGCACGCTCCCAATGCCTTTGCCATCTGCGCTCAGCTTGATAGAGTCGTTAGTCTTGATATCATTGGTGCCCTTAATTATCCTTCCATCATGAAGCCCTATCATTATACTACCTTTGGCGGTCTTGTACTTGCGCACGACCTTATATGTTGGCACTGTGCCTTTCTCAGCGTTCTGCAGCGATACCTTCCCATACCTGTCTATGCCTATGACGAACTCCTTTCCAGCATCCTTTGCCGAGACCACGTCGCCTAGGCCAACAGGATAAGCCGGGTCGGACACAGGCTTGCCGTTCACCGCTAGGGCTCCTCCTTTTATAACTTTTATCGCCTCGCCCGTCCTTGTCACCAATCCCGCCTTCTTGGCGAAAAGGACCAGGGCTACGCTTTTATCCTTTGTGTGCCTCCCTGGGCTAGCCTTGATAACATACTTCCCGGCTTTCCTCCCTATGCCGAAGTATGCCGGCGCATTCAGGCGCTTTATGTGTCTTGAATTTCCTTTTATTGCCATCTAACCAGCTTATTAAGATTAATATTAGCTAACCGTGGCAGCTGCTTCTTCCTTAGCTACCGTAGCGTCGCTTGGCCTTATCGCAGGCTTCGCAGCCGCTGCCTTAGGTTTCGAATCTGCCTTTTCAGCACTGCTTTCCGGCGCTGCGGGCTTCTGCGGCGCGGCCTTCAGCTTGAGCTTGCCTGCCCTTACCTTGTCTGAAAGGTTCAGATCTGTTATATATACGTTGTTAATCCTTATCGGTACGTCGAATTCCTTGCCTCTAGCATTCTTTTTCTTCATCGAATCTATGAAGAGGAAGCCCTTGCGCATGTCCACGCGCAGCACCTTGCCCATCTTCCCTTTGTTCTTGCCGCTCATTATCTTTATTGTATCGCCTTTCGATACTTGGACCGCTCTTTTTGTTATGCCGAGCTTCTTGGCGAGCGACTTGTCGACATGCGAATGTGAGAAATGCTGCAGCTCGTGCAACGGCGCGTTGAACCTGAAGCGCCTCTGTTTCCTCGGTTTGCTGCTCTTTATCATTATACTACCCTTGAGGCTATGCTAGCCAGCTTAATGTACCTTTCAACGACCTCTCTTGCCATTGGCCCCTTTACTTCGGTTCCTATTGGCAGGTTAGCGTCATTTATCAGTACTCCTGCATTGTCCTCGAACCTGATGCGCATGCCGTTCGCCCTCCTTATCGGCTGCTTCTGCCTTATTATGACTACGCGGACTACCTTCTTCACGTACTGCGGCGAACCGACCTTTACGCTTGCCATTATTATGTCTCCTATGCCCGAAGATGCCATTCTGCCTTTCTTTCCGGCCTTGCCCACTTTGTTTATTAGCATTAGGGTCTTGGCCCCGCTATTGTCAGCGCATGTTAGCACCGAGCTCGGCACCAGCGTCCTCGAAATGCTGCTTGAAACTGCTCTCATGATTATGCACTCTTGATTATCTTAGTGACCACAAAGCTCTTTGTCTTGCTCAGCCTTCTTGTCCCTCCTACAGAGACTATGTCACCAGTCTTTGCCTTTATGCAGTCAGGGTTATAAGCCGCGATGCGCGACGTCTTTCTGAGCGACCTTTCATACTTGTGCAGGAATATGGTGTAATCCCTGTTAATTATCACAGTCTTCCTCGCCTTATCGCTGACTACAAGTCCCTCGAACTCGTAGCCGTGAACCTTAAGTCTCCCATGTATCGGGCATTTTATATCGTTGCATTCCAAACAATCACACCTTGAAAAACGGATGTAGTGAGAATCGCAGTCCGCTATAGGCTTTTGCTTCAGAGCCTCCTCCTTTTGAAGTATTTCATTCCTTTTTCGGTCCTTTCGAAGGGCCTGAAGTGGATTTCTTCTCCAGGAACAATAAATCTATTTTTACCAGCAATAAATTTAAATGTTGATATATTTTTCAGCACACGTTTCCTCTTGCCGTCATCCGTAAATATGAGCAACGTGTTGCGTGTCTCGTCTATCACCTTTCCTCTTATGCCATTCTGGTATGCGTCGAGGCTTTTTACTACCTCTACCTTCAGGCCTATGAGCTCGTGCAAGACGATGTTCTTATTATTATATTCAGGCATACTTATAAACCTTTCCTTATTTGTTGTTGGCTGGGCATTCCCGATGTAAGCGGATGCTCACTAAAGCTTAAAATAACTTGGCACCTATTTAAATATAACGATAAGTGGTCACATGTATGGGCAAGATAAAGGAGGAGTAGGGGAAAGGTTCAAGACCGGAATCGGAGGCCTTGATACTATGCTTTACGGCGGTGTGCCGATAAATAACCAAGTAATAATAGCAGGGGGACCAGGTTCGGGCAAAACGCTCATGTCTTTTGAGATATGCTATAACAGCGCCAAGGCAGGAATTCCTGCAGTGTTCCTTGCACTGGAAGAGGACCCGAACACTGTAATAAAGAACGCGAAGTCAGCATTCCCTGACTTTAAGGACATAGATGATTTAATAAAGAAGAAGCTCTTGTACATCGATGGAGAGGGATCATCAAACAAGCTGCAGCAAGAGTCAGACTCTTCAAAATACATATTCGGCAATATGGTCGCAGATATAGAAGGTATACTATCTGATTATAATGCAAGATGCCTTGTCATAGACTCAATATCCCTGATAAAACTCATGCTCGGGGACGAGCTCTCGTACAGACGCTCGATGATATCCTTGGTATCCAACCTTAGGAGGCTTAACGTTACCTCATTCCTTACAGTAGAGATGCCCTCGTCAGAGAGGAAGGATCTCAAGTTCACACCCGAGTTCTACATATTTGATGGCATAATCACCATGTACCAGACGGGCCAAGAGGACAAGCGCGCTTTGGCTATAGAAGTAGTAAAGATGCGTGGCACGAACCATAGCTGGGTATTATCCCCATACGAGATTGAATCCGGCGGCTTCAAGGTGTTTACCATAGAGGAATAAAGATGTCATTGAAAGGCAAAGAAGCTGGTGTTAAAAATGCAGCCAGGAAAGCGAATCGGAGCAAGGCTGCTTCGCGCGCCGATATGTGGGGTAACCGCACGGAAAACGAGAAGCGCAAGTTTGTGCTTGCGATTGCCGCTACTGTAATAATATTGCTGATAGCTGTGTTTTCCTTGCTGCTCACAAGGCCCACAAATACCCTATCATCATGTGGCAGCCGGGCTATACCCGGCCTCAAGTACTCTTGCTATGAGTACTTCGCCAATCAGACACTAAATGCATCAATATGCAGCAACCTGCCGGCGCCGCTCAGCTACTCTTGCATATCAAATGTTGCGCTTCTATCCTTGAATTCAAGCAAGTGCATATACTCCGGATTGCCAACCAGCTATAGGGATTCATGTCTGGAACAAGTAGGCATATCGAGCCGCAATCCATCTGTGTGCGCAGAGATGAACAGCACCAATGAAAGCATGTGTGCCTATGGGGTTGCCCAGGCGCAGAATTTCTCGGAAGCCTCTGCATGCAGTTATATAAACAACAACTCCCTTTATGATGAGTGCTATTCAAGGTATTATTATCAGCAAGCTGCTGTAACGAAAAATTACACATACTGCAATTACTTGCCGAATGTGCCAAACGCAACCTTAATGACAAACTTGCTCTCATCTAATTCAAACCTCACCAGCATATCAAATGCATATATATATTCATATTACAACGTCACGCCCCAGGGCTTGTGCTATTCTAATGTTGCATACCTCGCCAAAAACAAGACAATATGCTCCGCCCTTTCGGGCATCAATTCACAGCTGTGCATAGAACCATTCATTACAATAGCTCCATCGAATGAATCGACATTGCTGGCAAGCTGCTCAAAAGTGCCCGCAGACCTGCAAGAAGTATGCAGAGAAGGTATATTGGTTAACGAAGCAGTGGATAATGCAAATATCAGTATATGCCTGTCGCTTAACCAGACAAATTTCAAGGATTCTTGCATAAGCGAGGTTGCCGCTAAGGTTGGCAATTCGACATATTGCAGCTACATAAGCAATGCCACAGAGCAGGAAGTATGCGCATCATATTTCAATATTAGCAGGTAATATACTAAATCTCCGGGTTTCACTATGTCAGAAAAAGAACCAATACAAATAGAGGGTATAATATCCGCCATATCTGAAAGCCAGGCCCGAAGCGGCAGAACAAGATACACCGTGGTGGCCAGCAAACCTCCAATGTCAATAAGCTTCGAAAGCGAAGAAAAGATACAATTATACAGCAAGGTGCGCTTGCCGTATTCGCCAGCTAGCAGGGAAGCAGACAGCAAATCCATAAATATTATAGGCCAGCCAGAGGAAGGCAAGGCAGCATTTGGCTCTGTAATAAAATCACTGGTAAAGCACCTGTCTATAGAAAAGAATCTCGAAGCTATGGATCTAGAGCGATCAAGGCCCGAGCTCGATAAGATAACGCATAATATGCTGAGCAGACTTGGCTCTTCGGGGGCAGAATTCGCAGGAGCTTATCTTGCAGGTGGTCCGATCGTGGTGCGGTTCCATAATGACGGAGACGGTTCAACCGGGGCGATAGGGCTCTACAATGCATTGCAGAAGATGGGAGAAGAATTTGCAGTAGGCGACAAGCCGATCAGATGGATTATGAATAAAGGAGTAACATATGACATGGATGCTTTCTACAATGATTCAATCTACTTTTCAAATTATGTCGGCGCATTCCTGCCGCATGTTTGTATCATAGATTTTGGCACGACCCTTGATAGCAATCCTGCAATAAAAGCTTCATCTGGCAAGTGTGGCGTAATCTGGCTGGACCACCACCCGATTCCAGAAGGGTTCCTCGGAACTGGTCTAGAAAATTACATCAATCCGATAAACTATTCCGGCAGCGCAGATTATACTGGTGGTTATCTTGCATGCACATTTGCCGAGGCGATATCTGGGGTCAGGTCGGAAAATATCAAAGAGGCATCACTGATAAGCGATGTGAGCAAGTATGCTGACCAAGGCAACAAAGAGGCGCTGAAATACGCTACAGTACTGGATTTTCTGACTGGATTAAAAGATTATACTAGGTATTTGGATGGGCCGATAACGCCAAAGTATCTGATTAAGCTGCTGGCTGACAGCGAGAAGCTGAATTCCATCTATTCTTATGCTAATGAGATAATGGCCGATTCGGTGGAAATGGGGTTAAAGTACGGCAAAGGGTACGTTACTGAAAATGGTATAAGCATAAATGTGGTTGACTTCAGCAAGATAGCTGACAAGTACTCTGGATATGTGCTCCCTGGAAGATATAGCTCTAGGCTGCAAAGCCATATCGAGAAGACAAGAAGCAAAGGCTCCATTACTATAGTCACGTTCAACAACTACATTTCTATACGTATAAGCAAGCACATAGCAGAGAGCATAGATGTACTTGGAATAATAGAAAAGCTCAAGGATGAGAGCGAGTTCGTAGAATCAGGAGGAGGACACAAGGAGGCGTGCAGCATAAAGATATACAGTGAGGGCAAGAAAGAAGTGCTCAATCTTCTGCTGAAGGAGCTGCATGTAAAGGGCATAGGCAAGTGAATGTGCACATTAACTTTAGCGGCTTTGTGTTAAAAAGTTTGCGACCGCCGGGATTTGAACCCGGGTTTTTGGCTTGGAAGGCCAGAGTCCTACCAGGCTAGACTACGATCGCATTGAGCATTATCTATTGTGATAGAAAGCCTATAAAGGCTTTCTTTCATCTTATCAATGATGATATGTTTACCCTTTACTACCTGCTGATAGCATTTGCGGTTCTAGGCTTCATGGATATAGCGGGCAATAATAAAATTAATATAAAGTACCTGCTTGGCTTTTCTGCCATTAGCATAATGCTATCGATTTTATTCAGATATTATGTAGTATACTTAAGCGGCTATTACATATACATTGTTGCGGCATCAGTAATAATATTATACCTGCTTCCAAGGCTTGGCCTTGGCGACAAGATATTCATCTCATCTCTTCTGATACTATACCCATTCTGGTTAGTTTGGGTACTTATAGCCCTTGCCGCATTATTGGCAAAGCCTGTTTTTGCATTCATTCTTCTATTCTCGAAAAAGAATAAGATAGAGTTACCATTCTATCCTCTATTGTTTATTTCCTCTGCAATCTTGCTCATAGTGTTCAATCTGATATACTATATATGAGCTATGCCCATGCCTGAATCATTCTGCCTCTTCATGTATGTATTTTTTACCGCGGAATGCTGAAAGCACCGCGCCTATGAATACCAGCACAGCAGATATATACAGCGCCATGCTCAGCCCTTCCATAAACGAAGGCGCTATAGAATAAGGAAGGAAACTGCTTGCCGAGACTTTCTTTAAGGCAGCAGCGCTTATTGTGGAGCTCAAGCTTGTCGGCAGCGATGTAAGAAACGCATGTATTGGGTCTATACCTAGGAAAGCCGAGAAAAGCAATCCTGTGGGCGATATATGAGACAGCTGTGTCGCTACTGTGCTGTTCAGGCCAGCAGACAATCCTTCGTGCAGCAGCGACCCGGGCAATACGATCGAGAATATGCTTATCGTTATGGTAAAGAAAACCGCCATGCTCAGCGTCTGGCCTAGGTTGTTGAGCGTAGTCCTCATACCGTTTGCACTCCCCCTATCATCTGCCGGAGTTGCATTCATTATTGCCGTAGTGTTAGGTGATGCAAACATCCCTCCGCCCACGCCGTTTAGGAACAATATCAGTTCGAATTCCACCAAGTTGAAATTATAAGGCAGGTTTGCGAGCATAAGCAGCGATATGCCTATTATCACCATGCCTGCTGTGGCGAATATCCTTGCACCGAACTTGTCAGTGAGCCATCCGCTTATCGGCCCAAGGACCACGAAGCCGAGCATTAGCGGTATCATATATATCCCAGCCCAGAACGGCGTATCAACTATGGGTATGCCATGCAACGGCAAGTATATCCCCTGCAGCCATATTACTACTAGGAACATTACTGCACCTCTGCTAAGCGAGGAAAGCAAGCCGCTCACATTCCCGAATGCAAACGGTCTTATCTTGAAAAGCCTAAGCTCAAAGATCGGGCTCTTAGCCTTGCGCTCGAAATGAATGAACAGGCCTACCAATACCAGGCCTATTATTATGCTGCCTAGCACGAACGGGCTGCCCCATCCGGTAGGGTTCGCCCCGTAAGGCACTATGCTGTATGTAAGGCCAAGCGCAATAAGGATAAGCCCGATGCCTAGTGTTATGTTGCCTATGTAATCTATCGTAGCATTGACAAGTCGCGAGGTTTCCTTGAGCTTTACTATGGACCAAATGGTTCCTGCTATTGCGAATGGTATGCTCACTACGAATATGTAGTGCCAGTCGAAATTAGCAAGAAGGCCTCCAGCTATAAGCCCTATTAGAGATCCTGCCATGAACGATACTGAATTTATCCCCAATGCACGACCCCTCTCTTGGGTGCCAAAGGCGTCAGTTATAAGAGCAGTGCTATTGACCATAAGAAGGGCGCCTCCTACTGCCTGCACTAAGCGAAATATGATAAGCACCAATGCGCCTATGTTACCCGTGCCGTCTGGAATCAGCGATAGCAATATCGAGCCTATAGTGAAGATAATAAAGCCCATTGTATACATTCGCGTCCTACCCTTCATGTCTGATATCCTTCCAAGCGTTACTAGCAGCGTTGAAGTAACAATGCTGTAGCCCATGAGTATCCAAAGGAGGTATACAAACTCATCAGGAGAAAAAGGGTTTATTGCCAGCCCGCGGAATATAGCCGGCAAAGATATGAGCACTATTGTCATGTTTATTGACGACATCAGCCCTCCTAAAGTGGTGTTGGTAAGCACCGTCCACTTGTATTGCATGAATTTGCCCTCTGTCCTTACAAACTAGTATTTCAAGATTTGCAAAGTACAAATAATAACCTTTGTAGATAAATTTTGTATGGTGTTCACTTGAAAAGGGTATTGATTGCACTCGGCGGCAATGCTCTGCTTCGCACCGATGAAGAGCAAACTTATTCTAACCAGTATAAAAACATATCAAATGCTGCAAGGCACATAGCCGGGCTGATAAGGAAGAACAAAAGCATGAAGCTCATAATAACACATGGAAATGGGCCGCAGGTCGGCGATGAATTTCTCCGCAACCTTTTTGCAGCAAATAAGGTAAAGAGCTTGCCTTTCCATATAATCAATGCCGAGACCCAGGCATTCATAGGATCCATGCTTGAAACTGCACTGCTGTATCAGTTTGCGCAGCTAGGTATAGAACGTGACATATCTGTTGTACTTACCCATACGATTGTTGGTTCCAATGATGCTGCATTCAGCAAACCCACAAAGCCCATCGGCCCACTATATACTACGAGGCAACTTGAACAAGAACTCAGAAGAGAAAGATTCAGCTATTCTCGTTTTGGAAATAAATACCGTAGGGTAATTGCCTCACCTGCTCCTATAGAGGTAGTCGAACATGACCAGATACAGCGCCTTTTCGATTCTGGGACTATAGTGATAGCCGGAGGGGGCGGTGGCATACCTGTTTACAGGTCAAAAGGTATCAAGTATGCACCTCCTTCTGTTATAGACAAGGATTTCACTTCCAGGCTCATAGCCAATTCCATATTTGCAGAGCAAATGGTAATATTGACTGATATAGACTATGTATATCGCGACTTGAACGATAAATCTACGCGCATAGGTAGAGCGAGTATATCTGGATTGGAGAAGATGATACCTAATTTCGGCGAGGGCACAATGAAACCTAAAGTGAAAGCATGCATAGATTTCATAAGGCATGGAGGCACCATAGCGAACATAGGCCTGCTTGAGCACATAGACGAGGTTATTGAGGGCAGAAGTGGCACTATAATAACTAAATGATGCATGTTCCTAGAGCGCAGCAAACCGATATAAAAGTTCCATGTTAAGACGAAATGGTGTTGCAATGGCATTTTCATTACTGTCTGTGGCGGACCTGAGCAGCAAGGAGTTCGTGGGGTTGGTCGATAGCGCCAAGCGCATTAAAGCCGCGATGGTTGGCGGCAAGAGAACTATGGATCTCAAGGGCAAGGTAATAGGGATACTATTTGAGAAGCCATCGACCCGTACAAGGACGTCGTTCCAAGCTGCAACCATAAGGATGGGTGGCAATCCAATATACCTGTCGGCAGGCGAGCTGCAGCTCAGCCGGGGCGAACCTGTCAAGGATGTAGCACGAATGCTCGGCGGATGGCTGGACATTATAGTGGCGAGAGTATACTCTCATGATACACTCGTACAGCTCGCAGAATATTCTAAGTTGCCTGTCATCAATGCACTGAGCGACATAGAGCACCCGACGCAGATGATATCCGATTTCCTCACAATAAGAGAATCTAAGGGCAGGATAAAGGGCCTTAAGATGGCATATATAGGCGACGGTAATAACATGGCAAATTCACTACTGCTTTCATGCGCCTTGACAGGCATGGACATTAGTATAGCTTCGCCGCTTGGATACGAGCCTTCAAGCGAATATATAAAAAAGGCCAAACTACTATCAGCTTCCAGCGGATCGAAGATAGAAGTAGTGACTAAGCCTACAGAAGCCGCAAAGGATGCAGATATACTGTATACGGATGTGTGGGTAAGCATGGGGGAAGAAAAAGAGGCTGCAAAGCGTCTTAAGGCGTTCAAAGGCTACCAGATAAACAGCTCTCTGCTTAAGTATGCCAAAAGTGATGCTATAGTCATGCATTGCCTTCCGGCACACAGGGGGCTAGAGATAACGGACGATGTTCTTGAGGGAAAGCAATCCGTGGCTTGGGTCCAAGGTGTCAATAAGCTTTATGGTGCAGCAAGTGTATTAGGTTTCATAGCGAAACATAAATGATATAATATAGATACATGAAAATAAGAGAGAACTCAAGGTGCCCAAATGGAAAAGATAATAGTGACATCTGCTTTGCCATATGCA
Source organism: Candidatus Micrarchaeia archaeon (assembly GCA_049965155.1). Classification (GTDB taxonomy): domain Archaea; phylum Micrarchaeota; class Micrarchaeia; order Micrarchaeales; family Micrarchaeaceae; genus JAMCYB01. The sequence goes on from JBMFWP010000005.1 coordinate 19,334, forward strand.
TATTCTGTGCCACACCTTGGCAACTTTGTTGGCTCTGTGCTTCCGGCAGATGTATTTTACAAATACCTAAAGATGAAAGGCGCGGATGCCATATTCATATGCGGTTCTGATCAGCACGGTACGCCAATAGAGCTTGCAGCTATAAAGAAAGGTATAGAGCCCGAGCAGCTTGCAGACGATATGCATAGCAAAATAAAGGGCCTGTTTGAAAGGATGGAGTGCACTTTCAGCTACTACGGCAAGACTCATACTGAGCAGAATAAGATGGTCGTTTACGAGCTTTTTAATTCGCTAAAAGAAAAAGGTTATATAGTACCGACGGAGGACATGCAGGCATATTGCGATGTAGACAAACGTTTCCTAACCGACAGGTTCATAGAGGGCACATGTCCTTACTGTCACAGCCCGAAGGCGCGCGGCGATCAATGTGATGAATGCGGAATGCTGCTTACTCCGACGATGCTGATAGACCCTCATTGCACCATATGTGGAAAAAAGCAGATTCGCTTCATTAAGGTAAAGAACCTCGCTATAGCCTTGGACAAGTTGCAGGGTAAAGTGAGCGACTTCATAAAGTCAAGGTCGCAAAACAATTGGAGCAAGAACGCAGTGAATAAATCCCTTGGCCTAATCAATGAAGGGTTGAAGCCGAGAGACATAACCAGGAGTATGAAATGGGGATTCAAAGTGCCTGCTGAAGGATATGAAGATTCAGTGATATATGTATGGTTTGATGCCGTCATAGGGTATATAGGGATAACTAAGGAATTCGACGACAGCATCATGGAGAATTATTGGAAAGGGAAAGATACTCGGCTGGTGCAGTTCATGGGTAAGGACAACATCGAATTCCATACAATAATGTTTCCTGCGATACTGCTCGGTTCCGAGAAGGGTTATGTATTGCCTTATACAATAAAGGCTTCGGAATATCTAACTTCAAGGAGTGTAAAGTTCTCAAAGAGCCAAGGTGTTGGTCTTAACATAGAAGCTGCGCTGGAGATACTTGGGGCAGATTACTGGAGGTTTACACTAATGCATCTTTACCCTGAGTCCGCCGATACGGAATTTTCATTGGAATCGCTTAAGGATATAGTCAACAGCGTAATGAATGACAAGATTGGTAACTTGGTTAACAGAGTGCTCGTAATTGCCAGGAATAATTCCTCAACGCTTGGAAAACCGGGAAAAGAAGGCAGGATTGAAGTTGAAGCTACCGCCGACGGTGAAATATCTAGTATAATAAACAGCTACAAAGCTAATTTTGATAAGCTTAGCATAAGGGAGGCGCTGCGTGACGCTATTGCGCTTGCGGCATTAGGCAACGAGATAATGAGCAGTACAGAGCCATGGGCGCTCGCAAAAAAAGCTGCATCTGACTCTAAGGCAAAGGATGATTTCAGCAGAATAGTGCACAAGCTACTGCGCATAGTATTTGATCTTGGCGTCCTTCTATACCCATTCACACCGATGGCATCATCGAAGGTGTTGGGCTATTTCAGCATTGATGGGGTTCCATCATTAAGCCTTCTCGATTCAAATGCAATACTCAATACAAGCAAAAAGATTGACATACTTTTCAGCAAGATAACTGACAAGGAGATGGACAAGCTGAAGGTTTTTGAAAACAAGCCCTGACCAAAATCGTCAGGTCATACATACAGCTCCACTCTGCCTGTTGTTATATCATACATGCCGCTTATTATCTTCAGCCCGCTCTTGATTGCGTCGCGTATTGGTTCATAATCCTCAATGGTCCTTATTTGTGCCATGAGGTTATCAAGCGCTGCGCTTCTAGAATCCACTGAGTTGTTGCTTTTGCCTGCTATGTTTTTGTATATTTTGTACGCCACGATATCAAGCTTGCTGTTTGCAGCCTTCTCATCAAAATTGAGTTTTCCCGCTTCGCTCTCCCTGAGCAACTTCTGGGCCTCTGCAACTGCGCCGCAGTTCGTATGTGCGAGCATTATGATGCTCTTTATGCCTAGATGTACGACTCCATACTCTATAGTTGCCAGCTCAGCTTCATCAACAACTTCCCCTGCAGACCTTATGACAAACAGCTCACCTAGCTTTGCATTCAGGATTATTTCAGGCGCAACCCTGGAATCAGAACATGCTACGACTATATGCTCAGGTTTTTGGCCTTCTGTCAGCCTCTTGAAATCCGCATTCTTCTCATAAAACGACTTGTTTCCTTCTAGCAATTTCTCATAATTAGCCATTATATCACTCGATACGTATAGAACATGAGTTATCTTATGGTGCTACCTGGTGGCAATTCATCATCTACTGTAAGAAGAACGACCTTTTCACCATATTCAGCAGCCAGTAGCATACCCTCAGATACATAGTCACCTATCTTCTTGGGTTCAAGGTTCGCCACAACTATTATAGTTTTGTTGAGCAGCGCCTCCTTACTATAATACGGCTTTATGCCCGCCATTATGCTTCTCTTTCCGAGTTCGCCTAAGTCCACCGTGAGCTTATACATCGGCTTCCTCGTATTTGCATCCTCTACCTCTATTATCTTGCCTGTCCTGAGATTTAAGTCTAGTAGCTCCGATATATTAGCCATTTAAACCGCCAAAAGCATTTAGATATAAGACAGAAAATAATATATATCTCCCATATAACCAATTTATAACATAAGTGGTGCTTATGATATACTCAAGCAGAGATATGCACACCATGGAAGACATAGTAAATGCACCGGTAGGCTCACGGATGAAGGTTCTTGCCGATGCCACTGCCATATCTTTAAGGAATGTGAGGCTAGGCGAATACCATATAACATTAGTTGCATCGACTGCAGATAAAAATCATAGGTCAAATTCCTCGTACATTCAGATATATTATGACGTAAATGCCAGCATCGATGAGAAGAACAAGTGGCTGTTTGATGTTTATGATAATATTAAAAAAGAGATTGACATATACGGCTCATGTAAGGTTGAGCTTTTGGTTACTAAAAAGGATTCCGATGCCGACATTGCCGAACGTATAGGGCAATCATACCAATATGCCTGCAGTGTAAACTACTCGCAAAACAGCAAAATAAAAATATATATGCATGATGATGTGCTAAGTCAGCTTAAGAGAGAGAGGGCAAAGAACCTGACTCTTGACCATTTCTTAGAAGATATCGATATAAGGAGGCAGTAATCGCCTAGGCATATAAGAAAAGTTAAATACCTTGTCACTGCTTATAATACTGCGATTTATACTAAGTGTGTGATACAATGAGCCAATTCGGAGTGCAGTTGCACAGATCATCAAAGACGAAGCACATAGGCAACGGCAAGCACAAATCAAAATTCAGGGACAAGAAGAGAAGCGAGATAGGTAACTATTTCTCCGCTACAAAACTAGCTGACAAGAACGACGTGAAGCCTGTTAGGCGCAGGGGCGGCCATTTCACAGCAGTGCTGAAGAAGGCCGGTTTTGCTAACCTGCTTACGAAGGAGGGCTACAAAAAGGTCCAGATAAAGGGCGTGCTCGAGTCACCTGATAATAGGAACTTTGCAAGGCAGAACATAATAACCAAAGGAACTATCATAAGCACCGAGCTAGGCAACGCAGTGGTACTTAACAGCCCTGGTCGTGATGGTGCAGTCAATGCGAAGCTGATAGCAAAGTGACGCGTCATGCCTATACACGTATATGAATGCGGAAGGTCAGAAGCAGAGCAATTGAAGAAGCTGCTGTCCTACGACCCCTACCTAGATCCTAACGTTATACCATCAGCCAAAGAGGATAAGCCCGCTAAGGAGATGACAGAGGAGGAAAAGATGGCAGCAGCTGAGCGCGACAAGAAAATACAAGCAAACCTTGAGAAGGCCAAGGAAGAATTCGGAGACTTGATATTTGCAAGGCAGGAATATAGCATCAGGGATGGAGCGGTGCTAGGCTTGGATAGCGACAAAGTATACCTTTACCTTAAGGCCAACGAAGATTTTCTTAGCAAGGCCGATAGTATACTAGAGAGCAAGATACATGGGCTAAAGAGGGCATCAAAGGAAGTTGAGGAAAAGGTAATTACTATAATAAAAGGGGAGGAAGATGCTGCTTCAGCAGGCTTCGGCTCAATATTTGGTGCCTGATGAGCAGCTTTGCACCTGTTTAAATAATCTATTCTAATATCAGTCTATCTGACTGAATACTTTTTGTGCAATGTCCTTTCCTAGTACCCTAATTACCTTATCGCGGTTGTTCCTTATATCATCAACAGTGCGTATGCCGTTATTGAACAGCGCCCTGGCCCTAACCCTTCCTATCTGCTCAAGCCTTACCAAGTCAAGCAGCTCCTCTTTTATGCCGTACTTGAGCCTTACGTTTATATTTACCATGTCGTGTATCGGCACGTGGATCAACTTTGCCAGCTCAATTGATGAATATATGAGCCAGTCTGCATTGGTGAGCTTTACATATAAAGCCCCTGGCGTTATCGAGTACTTCTCAACGAGCTCCTTCTCGTGCACTTCATCCATCCAGTCATATAGCATCAGTGCTGTGGTGAAAGCTCTCTCCGGCTCGTATACAGCGTAATCAAAGCTGCCCTGCGAGTCGAATATGTTTGTGCTGGGCATAGTGCTCCTATACATGACATATCTTGAAAGCCCCTCCTCTGTTGCTTTTACATATGGTCTCATCTCGAGCGTGTTCGCTATCATGAATAAATTGCCTATGGTGTCGCGCTGCTTTTTGAGCGAATCCACAAGCCATTTCGCTGAAAGCGGGTCTATATACAGCTCACTAACCCTCCTACCTAGCCTTGTTGCGACCAGCTCGCCATTCCTGTCTTCTACGAATTCCCACTCGCTGAGTTCATTGAGTATGCTTCTTATATTCTGCTTTATCTCCCACAGGTCCTTGTATTGGAATCCATAGAAAGTCTTTGCCATGAATGCGTTTATGCTGTCTATAGAGTTTAGAAAATCCTCAGCTATGAAAGCCAGTATGTGGGTCCTCAAGATTGGCGCTATGCCCAAGCTCGAGCTTACTGGTTCAAGGCCACCCTCTATGTACTCCTTATAAAGCCTCTTCATAAGCTCCTTAGATGTAGCTAGTAGAAGTGCCCTGCCTTCTGTATCATATTTGGGCCGCCCAGCCCTGCCGAAGAGCTGTGTGACCTCATTTATGCCTATTTTAGAGCTGCCGAATCCATCATACCTATGCACCTCCTTCACGAGAACAGTATGTGCCGGAAGGTTGACCCCCAAGCCCAATGTGGTCGTAGAGCAGACTGCCTTTATGATATTGTCCCGGAATGCTTGCTCTATATAGTTGCGCTGGGCGTTGAGGAGGCCTGCATGGTGGAATGCAACTCCATTCTTCACTGCCCTGGCAAGCTTCATGCATTGTTGTGTTGGGCTCTCTAATACTCCGAGCACCTTGTCGCTAATTTCACTGAGCTTTACCTTATCATCTGGAGTGAGCGTGGCGCTTATTGCAGCGCCTATCCTCTCCGCTCCCGCTTCAGCATTCCTCCTAGAGGAGTAAAATACCAGTGCCTGCTTGCCCCTATTAAGTGTATCTTCTACTACGCGTATCTCTTGCAGCTGCGCTGCGCCTTTAAGCTCTTCAATGCTTTCGCTATCTCCTGCCTTCGCCTTACTTATCTTGTAATACACCCTATTATCCAGAACTACTCCCTTCCTAAGCTTTACCGGCCTGTAGTCGCTCTCGACAAGCTTGGCACCTATCCACTCTGCAATCTCGCTCGCGTTGCCTATCGTTGCGCTCAGTGCAATCATCTGAGCTTCGGTTATATCCTTGAGCTTAGTCATCAGCAGCTCAAGAGTGGCCCCCCTTGAAGGGTCATCAAGCATATGCACCTCGTCAAACACAATGCATCCTACACTCGGAAGCCAATCTATTCCATGCCTTATAAGGCTGTCGAATTTTTCAGTTGATACAAATATCATGCTGTAATTTGATAGCCACGGATCGTTAGAATCCATGTCGCCTATCGACATCACGCTCTTTATGTAGGGATATGCGGCCTTGAATTCGCTGTATTTCTCTTCAACTAGGGCCCTCATAGGCGCTATATATATTGCCTTCTTGCCCTTCGCTATTATGTTGTACGCTGCCGCTAGCTCAGCTATCAGTGTCTTTCCACTGGCAGTTGGGGATGCGACAACAATGCTGCTCCCTTCCAGCAGCCCCGAGCTTATCGCTGCTTCCTGCGGCGGAGTGAACTTTTCAAGGCCGCGTTTCTCCAGTGATTCTACTATCTCATAAGGAACGATGCCCTTTATCTGGCGCACATCCATAGGCTTCAGCCTTCACAGTATACTATATCAGTAAAAGAGAATTTATACGTGTGAGGCGATACCTGGACATCAGATACATATGTGGTTTGCTTGCCAGACTACATATTTGCGAGTTTCTCCCTGGCACTTCTTATCTTGAATATGTGCATTTCCTGTATGAACTTCTCTTGCAACCCATTGCCAGCGCTTGCACTAGTCATAGCAGTAACTTCAGCATTCTGCTGGTCAACTACTCCTGTGCTGCCTAATACACTGGCCTCAACCTCGTGCACCGCTTGTGCTTCAGCAAGGCTTGTATCAATATTGGCTTGCCTAATGCCCTCTATGCGTGCAGCTATAGTGCCTAATCCCGGAGCTGCAGCTACGAACGTGGATGTGCTCTGTGGCAAGAACATGACTGGGTCATACATGTCCGATATGCTTATCTTTTCGAGCTTCTTTGCTGCCGATTCGAAGTCTATCCAATCATGCATTGCGCCCTGCGGCTTCCTGTAGCTGCCAAATACAGCAGCAGTGTTCAATGCGCTCCTGGAAGCCCCTCTTACCATGGTCCTCAGGCTCTCTATCCTCTCGGCGTTAAGCTCCCTTCCTGCTGCTTTCCTGGCTTCGGCGTTCTTCACAACGTTGTTTTCGACCATTCTTACCATCTCGGCGAAAGCCCCGTTTGCTTCCTCTATCCTCTCGACTACCTCGACCATGTTGGTGCTCAGTATGCCTGTTGTGCCTTCCTTCCTGTTCGAATCAATGCGGTAATCTAGGCCTACGATTTCATCCACGGCCTTGTAGGTCATGGCGACGTCGTGGTCTATTATCACGCGGTTGCTGAGTATGCTGAAAAGCGACTTTGCAGTGATGTTGCTGCGTGTCCTTATGGCTCTGAGCTTTCCAGTGCCGTTCAGCTTAAGGAGAACCGCTGGCATAAGAAAGCCGCCCTTGAAGTGCACTAGCGATATGGTGTTGTAGAACAGCGAAGTATACGAAGGCACCAATCCCCTCTTTATCAGCAGCAGTCTCTTATTGGTAGCTATGACTAGCGCACGGTGCACTATATCTGCTCCTTCTGTTATATAAGCAACCTTCTCCCCCGGCACTAGCGGAAGGTCAAGGTCTGCATATTTTTCCAAATTATTCATCTTCTTCCTAACCACATATCGTGCCCCCACTAAATGCGGTCTAAGTAGTTTGTCAGGAAGATATTTATACCTTTCGTCCAAGCTGGCTTTGCTCTTAAGGTAGCACTTTTGATCGACTGAAGAGGTAGATTTAAGACTTTAGGAGCAAAACTCCGCCCACATATAAGAAAGCCCTGTGGACAGCCCAAGGGCTAGAGGGTTAAAAGTTGAGGCGTATGCATTGCATACGCCCCGGGTGGATGAGAATAGGGTTGTTACAGAACTAGCATGATTTGCCGCATAAAATGCGGCGTAAGTATTCTATCCTATTATATATTTAAAGCTTGCGCATCAAGGCTTATACGCAGATAAATAGCAGAGGATCATTTCGCCCTTGCTTTGGGTGCGCTTACGCCCTTGTACATCGACATGTACTTCTTGACGAGCATTACCGCATGGTTTACCGCTTTCTTCACATCCTCAGGCGTCTTTGCGCCCGTGCATATTATCTTCCCACTGTTGAAGAGCAAAAGCGCTGCCTTAGGGTCGTACACCTTGAAAATCGCCCCTGGGAACTGCTCCGGCTCGTAGTCCACGTCGCGCGACAGTTTGGCCAGCCCGTACAGGTCCAGCTCTATGTTCAGATCTGCGCTCGCTACTATATTAACCACCTCATAGGTTGGCTTGAGCTTGACATGCAAATACTTCGAATGTGATGATTGTGCTGGTTTGGGGCTTTCCATAGGATTACACCTGATTGATAATGCCTAATAAAGTATAAATAGTTATATGTGCAATACTCCCTTGACAAAACCTCTTCTGTGATTATATGAAGAAATCAAATGGATTATTGAGCGGAAGGTCGCGCAACCTAACGAGGCACCATAAGCCTTCCCAAATCGCGATAAGGGATGTAATAAAGACCTTCAGCATAGGCGATAGGGTGGCAATAGTGCCGAAGGGCAACAACCGCGATATACCTCACCCCCGCTTCAAGGGCAAAGTCGGGACGATACTAGGCGCGCGCGGCGGCGCATACATAGTCGACGTTAAGGATATGAAGGCGCACAAGCAGCTTATCGTGAACGCCAAGCACTTGGAGAAAGTCAGCTCATGAGCGCTATCTAAATTAACGCGATCTTAGATGGAAGTGAAAAGACTTTTCGAAGGAGTGTATACAATAGATGGCAAGCTAGCGACGGAGAATTTAGATCCTGGGAGGAAGGTATACGGCGAAGTCCTAGTGGCATATGAGGGGAAAGAATACAGGCTGTGGAACCCATATAGGAGCAAGCTCGCTGCGGCTATAATCAATGGCCTCAAAACCTTCAAAATATCAAAGAGTTCTAAGGTGCTCTATCTTGGCGCTGCAACTGGGACAACCTCTAGCCACGTGAGTGATATAGCTTCGCAAGGCCAGATATTCTGTGTTGAACTGTCGGAGCGCAACATGCGCGACCTGATAAAAGTTTGCGAGCGCAGGAAAAACATGCTCCCAATACTTGCTGATGCTAACGACACAGAGAGATACAGCAAGAACGTAGGCGCATGCGATATAATATACCAGGACGTTTCAGCGAGGGACCAGGCTTCAATACTCAACAAGAACAGCAATATGCTAAAGCCTGGGGGCTATGCATATTTCATAATAAAATCGCAGAGTATAGACATATCCAAGAATCCAGAAAAGGTCTTTGATGAAGCCTTGAGGAGCGTATCGCAGGTTTTCGATGTGGTTGAGAAGGTAAAGCTTGAGCCTTTTGATGAACTTCACATGTTTGCGGTATTAAGGAAGAGATAGCGCGTCGTGGTAAGGTTTATATCCCTTTTATTCTAGTATACTTGTGGGTTAAATGGCGAATGTCTCATACTACATAAAGTTGCTCCATGCTACTAAAAAGAACAGTAGGAGCTTAATGTGCCAGTTTTGTGGCGCATATACTCCCGCAATAGAGAACCATGGCGTCTGCCACATCTGTGAGAATGTTATATCCTCAGATCGTGCCGCCCTGATGAAGAGCAACAGCGACATATGCAAGATGCTTGACGACTACAATAAGCAGATATCTTCATCAGACTTCGATTCTGCGCTAAAGACCTATGATTCAATTATCGCTAAATATCCTGCACCAAATTACACATATGCAAAGGCGCTCGCCTACATATCCTACTCGAATTATGAACTTTCGAAGATAAGATATGATCTGCCCGGTTTTATGGAAGAAAATTCAGCTCACAAGGAGATGGCATCACGTCTATTTTCTTCAGCGAAGATGCTCTTAAGCAAAGCCATATTCGACGCAAGCAAGCAGGCATCAGCCCCGCCCGGACAGATACCTACCTATGGTACTAGCTATCTTCTTTTCTTAGCTGCTATAAAGCTTGGCGATATCGCCGCCGCCAAAAGCTACTTGGGAAAACTGAAAGCATCAGGCAATGCATACCTTTCATCATATGCTGAAATCATATTCGATTCCAATACCAATAACTTCAGCGGATTGTTGAATTCAGCCGACTTGATGTTAAAGAGCAAGGATTTTCCAATTAATATATTCTACTACATATCATACGCGCTTTTCAAGCTTGGCAAGCGCGCCGATTCAGAAAAGCTGACTGCTGAGCTGCAAAAGGTGCTAAGCAGCAACACTATATCTTCGCTAAACGCATATGCTAGTATGCTTAAATGAGCTGTCTACTTTGATATGAATATAAAATATACGCCCTTCTCATCAGAGTGCTTCGAGCAGAATCCGAACCTCTCGAACTGTATAACTTCACCATCCTTCAAGCTGTTTACATAAATTTCGGCATAGCCCTCGCTTTCCTTCAGGCTGTCTATGTTGAATTCACCATCATCCTTGAGCGGCGGCATCGGGTTCAATATACGAACTTTTAACGGATCGCCAGACAGCCACTGCACCGCAGCGTATCTTTTATCTATGCTGTTTTCTACAACCCCGCTCGGCTTCCCAACTTCGCTGCCTTCTTGATTAGCAGGCTTGAGTGTGGCGAAGCCCTTAAGTATAAGGCCCCCTTTATTCAGCAGCTCTGCATAATCATCTTTGCGTATGTACAGCTTATCTGAAAGCGCTACCTCCCTCTGCCCAAGATCCTTATTTGTGGGGTGCAGCGGTATGGCCACGCTGCTTTTGCCTAATGCATTAAAGTTGTTTATGCTTATTTCCACAGGGTTGTCCACATAGAAGAGCCGCTTTGCAGTGCTGTCTATGTCTTTCTTGTTCTCAGACAGCAGCAGCGATATGTCTACCGTGCTGCTGACCCTGCTCATGCCGAACCTTAGCACAAAATCCCTTATTGCACTTGGCTGTATGCCACGGTTGCGCAGCGCGCTGAGCGTCACTAGCCGCGGATCGTCATACCCATGCAGCTTGCCTTCCTTGATCAGCTTTTGTACGGTGCGTTTGCTTGTGATGTTGTTCTTTATATTGAGCCTCGCCTCCAAATGCATCCTTGGGGCCTTAAGGCCGACCGCTTCCAATATGCTGAAGTAAAGCGCATTGCTGAGCTCGTAATTTTCATCTCTTATGACATCCGTTATGCCGTGCAGGGAATCCATTATTGGCGTATTGAAATGGTATGTGGGCCATACGATGTATTTGTCGCCCTGCCTGTAGTGAACAGCTCTCTTTATCCTCAATATTGTTGGGTCGCGCAATGTGGTGTTATCCGCCTTCATATCGCCCTTGAACCTTACTATAACTTCGTTCTCGTTGTATTTTCCTTCGAGCATATCGTCGAACTTCTGAGCGTTAGTCTCTATACTGGAATTCCTGTGTTCGCACTCTACCCTGTCGAACCTGTTCTTCTTTATGGTCTCGTGGTTGCAGCTGCATGCATATGCCTTGCCTTCAAGTATCAGCTTCTTCGCGTAGCCATAAACCTTCGGAATGCTATCGCTTGCATAATATTCCGAATTGAACTTGATGCCCAGCCATGCAAGGTCCTCCTTTATAGCATCAACGTATTCCTGCTTCTCCTTCTCGGGATTAGTATCGTCGAAGTATAAATTCAGCTTGCCCCTGTAGATCTCCGAGAACTTCTGCTCAAGGAAAGCGACTTTGGCATGGCCTATATGCAAGTAGCCGCTGGGTTCTGGCGGGAACCTGGTCGCGAAATTGCCCTCTTCCGCTCCATCTAGGACGAACTTGGGCCTGCTGTTTTCATCCTTTTCGGCCTTCTCTTCACCGAACTCCTCTGCGTACGCCTCATATTCCCTCTTCACCCATTCCGCATCCATGCTGTTTACTTTTTCCACTATCTCCTCCACCGCCTTGCGCAACGCTGCCATGTCAGACTTTGCTTCAGGTATGATGGATAGAACCTTGCTCAATACGCTTTCGACCCTGGCCTTGCCATACTCATATGCGTTCTTTATTGCATATTTGTGTATGGATCCGCTTACCCTATCATCAAGCGCCATCTATCACACCTTCGTTACTGTGACGTTGTTGGGTACGAGCACATATGTATTGTTCAGAACACCTACTAGAGCGAGCACCCTGGTCTGTATAATGGAATTAGGAGCTATAGGGTTAGAATAAAGCTGGTAATCCCTTGCAAGGGATGTATTCACTACTATTGTGGTGTTCCGCACGCCGAGCGTTGCCTGTGCCGGCAGCTTAATGTATTCAGGTGCGGAGAAAGAGAAGGAATTATTTCCCAGCTCCTTAAGCAGATCTACATATATTTGGTATGTATTATACTTGCCAGCGTATAATTCGAATGTGCCCGATACTTGGGTGAATGTGGATATGCTGCCGTTGCTCTCCAAGGATGAAAGGATGGCAGCGGTCTTGTTAATATAAGTGTTATTGCGCAGAGCGAGCTTTATGCTGCTGCCGTACCCATATACTGTGGCATTCAATATGCCACTTGCCAAGAACGTGTTGGTTATGTGCAATGTGTGGGTGGCAGGGCTACTGCTTCCACTGCTTGGACTGCTATTGCCGCTTCCCAAGCCCGCAGCCCCTGTCAAGAACATCACTGCAACTAGCAATGAGCCAATGAAAAGCAGCATCCTTTTTCTTTTGCTATCCATACTATTACCGTATCATCGCAGGCCGCGTGAGCATCCAATGCGTTGCAATGGGAGCACTTATTCATCTTCCTTTGCGCTGTCATGCGTGTGCGTTTCGGCCTTCACGTCCTTCGGCTTGGTGTACTCCTCCTCCACCACTACTTTTTCTATCTTGTCCATATAGTTGAACACCGTGGCTATGAGGCTGGTCTTGCCCACGAAATAGTTGGCATTCTTATTGATGCCCGCTCCGTAAGACATCAGAAGCAGATCATCATTCAGCGTTATCTTGCTTGGCTCAGCGTCGTATGTCCTTCCCAAGGCACGTACCTTGTCCTCGTTGCTCGATACCTGGCCTACTATCTTGACCTCGTAGCTTATGTCCTTGCCCGCATATGGGTTGTTTGCATCGACTACGACTCTGCCTGAGTTAACGCTCCTTACTACTGCAGTTATGTTGTCCAGCTCTACAGTCATCCCAGGATACGGGTTTATGTCCCTTGCCTTGAACTCCGAAAGCGGCATTACTTTTACCAAGTCCTCATTCCTCTCCCCAAATGCATCCTCCGGCTTGAATGTGAACTTCTTGCTCTCGCCGACATTCATCTTCCTTATCTCCCTGTCGAGGCCCTTTATTATGCCGTTGGATCCTATCACTACCAGGACCTTGCCGTATTTCGCCTTGCTATCATATATATTGTTCTCCTTCGCTTTGCTTTCAGAAGTCGTGGCTATCAAAGTATCCGAGCCTGCGTCCCATGCGTCATACTCTATCTCTATAAAGTCGTTGTCCTTGAAACTCATTCAATTACCTCTATGCGTAAAATTGCCATTGCATGATGCTACTTGACATCTATGGCAAATGTGCTGTTTATGCTGACACCGAGCTTTTTGGCTATCTCGGATTTTTCCGCATTTATTATTATGGCATAGCTGCTCCACTTTGTCGTGAGATCCTTTGACCCGCACATGGGGCACACATCCCCGTGGCTTATAACAAACCCGCAATTCTTGCATGCTTTATCTTCCATTCAATTCACCTCATTTTTGCCTCTTGCTGCCGCTGCCCCTCTGCTGCATCCTAGGTGCACCGAGCTTGAGCCACTCCGGCTTTCCTAACCCTTCTGGCTTCATCGTGAGCGCTATCTTCGAATCCTTGGCGTTGTTCTTCATACTCACTGTAGATATCTTCGCATATACGAGGTCGCCTTTCTTGAGGCTCAGCTTCCTCTGCTTCGATATGAACGTCTGCGTCTTCCTGTCATAGGATAGGAATTCATTGGCTATCTGGGAAACGTGCACCAGCCCGTCCATCGGCCCTATCCTCACGAAGGCTCCGAAGTCCACCAGCTCTGTGACCTCTCCTACTACCACCTCATCAACATAAGGCATGAATGCCAACACGTCAAATTCGGCTTCGTGGTGTGTCGCAGGATCTCCTGGGTATATTATCCCGTCGCTTATGCTCCTGACATTGAATACTGTTATTATTATCCCCATATCCTTATCTACCCTGCCTTCGTACTTGTTCTGGAGCTCCTCCTCAGCCACCTTCTCTATGTCCTGGTCGAACTTCTCTGGTGGCAGTGAGAACATATCCTTAACCGTGTATTTATAATACATTGATTCACCTTTGCTTAATATACATCATGCATCTGCAATCTTGCCTGATTTTGACATCTTGAACACGCGCACGCCTTCAGCTAACAGTCTGGCCGCCAAGCCGCTGTCGTTCGTGACCACCGCTGCGCCATCTGCCTGCGCGTTCTTTGATATCCATCTATCAACATAGGTTATTGTACTATCTACCTTAATATTCTTAGCCTTTAAGGCGTTTAATGCTGCGCGCGCCGCTGCTCCCTTTCTTCCCTTGTTAGTGCCCATCTTGTCCAGTTCGCGCAGCACTCCGCGCGATATCACTGCTTCGTACCTTCCGAGCCTGTTTTCTATCGCGTCGAAAACGTCCTTCCGGTACTCGAACCCGTATAGGATTGAGCTTGTGTCTACTATTACCTTAAGCAATGCAGCACCTTTTTAATATTTGCATGAGCACAACACTGCGTGCATACTTATGGATGAAAAGCAACTCAAGGAAAACATAAGTACGATACTGAGCAGCTTCCATGTGATAGCCGTAGTGGGCTGTTCGAGGGAAGAGGGCAAGCCGAGCCATGATGTGCCTAAGTATCTCAAGAGCGTCGGTTTCCGCATAATACCGGTTAACCCGTTCGCTGATTATATATTGGATGAGAAAGCATATAAAAAACTATCTGACATACCTGAAAAGGTCGAGGTTGTCGACGTGTTCAGGCCTGCCACTGAAGCTCTACAGATCGCTAAGGAAGCATATGCAATAGGCGCCAAGGCGCTATGGCTCCAGGAAGGCATAATAAGCGAGGAGGCAGAGAGCTATGCGCTGTCGCACGGAATGCTGTTTGTCATGAATAGGTGCATGATGAAGGAGCATTACTCGAGGAGCATCAACTGACCTCTTTCCCCTCCCTCTTGAGCCTCTCTTTTACTACCTCCAGAAGCACCTGCGCGTTGTTGTGTTCGGTATCCTTTGTGGAATATAGGAATGTTACTGTGTCCCTGCTGTTTATATATTCTATGAGCTTGTCGAGCGCCTTGTTCGAGTTGAGTTCCTTCTTATACTTCTCCTTGAAAGCTTCCCATTTCGCAGGGTCGTGGGCAAACCACTTCCTGAGCTCGTCGCTCGGCGCCACGTCCTTTATCCAAACATCGATGTTCGGAGTGCTCCTCCTTATGCCGCGCGGCCACAGTCTATCAACAAGTACTCTGTCGCCGTCAGTTATGTCCGCTTTGTCATACACCCTCTTTACCTTTATCATCGGAACCACTTACAATATCCAAAGATAGTTTTTTAAAGTTATTGCATAATGCGATTTACGCATATATTCCTGATATGGACGACTGCAAATATGCAATAAATAGAAAGTATTAAAAAAGATAACGTGAATTAGGATATAGGTGACCCCTGTAAGGTGAATATAATGGGAATTTTTGATAAATTGGGCAAAGCGCTAGGCACTACAAATGACCTGAACATAGAGGACTACATGAATTCGGCGGAGATGGAAAACGTCGACGTCATGAACGAGCCGGCCGACTTCTACATAAAGCCATTGACTCTGCAGCAGGAATCGGACATACAGACCATAGAGAACGAACTGCAGAAGAAGAACATAATACTGCTTAATGTATCTGAGCTCGCCAAGAGACCGAATACGCTTAAAGGCTTAGTCGATACGATAAGGGATTATGTGAATAAGATAAACGGGGACATCGCTAAGATAGACGAGGACAAGATAATACTCGCGCCCGCAAAGGTCAAGATAATAAAGAGCAAGAAAGGCTCCAACCAGGCTGGGAGATAAAATCCTAAGCCCGGCTTCTTCTCCTTACGCTCCTTGCTTCATGTCTATCTGATAGCGCTATTGCTATAGCTTTCGTTTCCTTGCTGGTTGGGTTGGCCCTCCGCAACACATTCCTAAAGGCCCTTTCTACGCCCTCTCGGTCGCGTATGTTGCTGTGCCTGCGCACCAGATCGTCGAACAGCCTCTCAAGTGCCTCTATCTCCTTGCTTCCCGCATATATGTTTCCAATGCGTTTGTTGGCGAGCCATCCTGTGAGCTCATAGAGGATTATAGACAGTGCATGCGATATATTGAGCGTGCTGTAGTCTGCAGGGGTCTGTATGATCACGGACATGTTGCATCTCTGCAGCTCTTCCTTGCTCAAGCCGGTCGATTCCCTGCCTATAACAATGCAGAAATCCCTAACGTTGTTCTTCTTCAGCATCATTGCCGCTCTGTCAAGCGTATAAATGTTGTAAAAAGACTTGTCCGTCTTGTGCCATACTGCAGTGGTGCCTATGGCAAACCTGTTGCCTATGGCGCTCTCAAGGTTTTTGAACACCTTCGCATTGTGCAGCAGACCAGCGCCATGCTTGGAATACTTAAGCGCGTTCTTGCCGAGGACTTTGCACCGGGGGTTGACAAGAGCTATATCCCCGATTCCGAAATTCTTCGCTACCCTAGCTATATAGCCCAGGTTTATCTGGTAGAGCGGCTCCACGGCCACTATCCTTATGCCTCTATCTCGCAATTAACTTACCCCTATATGAAGAACAGCAGGAACACGGTAGAGAAATCAAAGAGCATGTGCCCTATGATTGACGGATATAGCGAATTGGTCTTCTTGAAGACATAGCCTGCCGCAAGGCCGAATACGAATGCGGCTATGAGCTCTATGTACGAGAAATAGCTTATGTAATGCAGCGCTCCAAATACTAGTGCGCTGAGCACTATACCGAACCTCGGCACCATGAATCCCCTGAAAAGTATTTCTTCATCTATAGGCGCTACTAGGAACACGAACACGTAGAAATAAAGCGGCAGGTTGGACAGGTACTCGGTCACGTTCGAGCTTATGTATACGTGCGTTAGCTCTTCTATCGCGCCCATGAAGAACTCGAGGCCGAAGAACAGCAGGAAAAGGAGTACGCCCAGCGCTACATACCTGTACGTGAGCTTCCTCTTGGATAGGCCCAACTCTGATATTATTCTCCTGAGCCCCTTTCCCCTGAGCATCAGGTATGCAAATACTATAAAAGGAAATATTAGCGACAGTGCGATCGAAGAATTCGCCAGTGCACTTGTATAATTACTGCAAAGCCCTCCTGCAGCGCTGCCTATACTGGATTCGTTCTTGGAGTAATAGGAATTGCAGAAGCCCGTCAGGTTGTTTACCGAAACATTGCTGAGCTGCGGGTATATGCTCTGGTAGTGCAAGAATTTAGCGTCCAACATGTCTGGTATGACAAACAGAGTTAGTACTATGAGAACGACCAACCCTATGTAGAAAAAGTACCTCAGCGCCGCGGGTGCCGGCTTGTCCAATGCTGTGGATTCCCCGCGCGCAGTCTTCGCATCTTTAGATGCGGTACGCTTTGTCCTGCCTTTGTTAGAGTTGCGTTTCTTAGTGCTGCGCTTCTTTGCAGTCACTTATCACACCGCAGCGACCTTGTCCTTCTTTCCCTGCTTCGGTTTCTGTGACTTCTTCGCATCCTGTGGCTTCTGCTCAGCCTGAGCCTCTTTTTCCTGGCTCTTGAACTCAGTATAACCACACCTGCCGCACGTGTACCTGTCCGCATGGTTGGCCATGCGCGAGCCGCATTTCGGGCACTCCTTCGGAGGCACATATGGCCTTATATCCTTCTTAGCCGACTTCTCTTCTGCCATATAATCAACTTGTAATAACGATTAAGCGTAAGCCCTTGGCGTGTATGTCATTGCGCATCCTTCTGCGCTTCGGCTTCCTTCGCCTTGCCCTTCTTTTCGAGCCTCTTGGTCAGGTACTTCCTCTCATACTTGTTCATCGCCTCTTTGTTCTGGTACGAGTATGCACGTATCTCGCTCTGCCTGAGCCCGAACTTTTGGTCTACCCTGTTGATGACTGTGTTCTCAGGCGTCAGCCCCAGCTTCTTGCATATCTCTGTCTTGGCCTCGTCTATCGATACTGTCCTATCATCATAAGTAGCAAGGAATGTTATTTCCTTCCTTTCAAGCAGCTTGTTGTCCACTTCTTCAATGACTTTTATTTCCATACTATCATCTATTGGTTTATTAGCCTCGATAGTGCATGCCTGCCCATCGCCTCTATCAGTTCTACTTCCTCTCCTGCCTTGAGCTTGCCCTGCAGCTCCTCGGGTATTGGCAGCGTGTCGACCTGATAGGTCTCAAGGTCCATAACTTGCGCATTGTTGCCCTCTATTGATACTATCTGCGCCTTCTTCTTGGCGATTATGGGTACCTCAGCCTCGCCATCGCTCGGCTTCAGCAACGTCTTCTTCTGACCATCGAATATGCCTATGGCTGTGACGCGCATTTTTGCCGATCCGTGCTTGCCTGGCGAACTCACGTCTATGCTGACCACCTTGCACGGTATCCCATCTATTATGATGTACCTTCCTACTTTTATCTCCTTCATCGAAGCGAAGCCTACTCCTTCCTCCATATAATGACCATTAGCAAATAGACAGAGAAATTTGTTAGTTAAAGTATATATACTTTGTGATATCCGTGCACTCGTAAAGCGCGCAAAGCCGCGCATGTGCGCTGTTCAAGCTTCATGCATCGCTGCTGCACGCTACATGCGTTTCATACAAAATACAAAAAGAAAAAGGAAAAGACTTGCTCAGTATACGCTGTCGAGTCCGAAGTCAAAGGCGGTTGCACCCTTTACCGTCTCTATCTTCGATCCGAGCATCGGCTTGACACCCGTTACTATGGACATGACGTTTATCTGGTCCTTTAGCTCTGGGAGCAGCCTCGCGCCGAATATCACGTTGGCCTTCGCATCGAGCCCCTCAGTCACGCCCTCCCCTATCCTTGTCGCCTCGTCTATCGACAATGTGGCTCCTCCAGTCACATGTATCAGTGCGCTCTTGGCTCCTGTTATGTCATAGCTCATCAGCGGATGCGTAAGCGTTGACTTTATTGCGTGCTCGACCCTGTCTGGACCCGATCCACTCCCAAGGTTTATCACCGCGGCTCCGGAATCCCTCATGACCGTCCTCAGGTCAGCGAAATCAAGGTTTATCAGGCTTGGGAACTTTATGGTGTCGGTTATGCCCTTTACTGCATTAGCGGTTATGTTGTCTATTATCTCGAATGCCTTCTCCATTGGCAGGTTCGGTGCATAGCTCAGCAGCCTGTCGTTCTCGACTATTATTGTAGTGTCTGTGTTCTTGTTGAGCTGCATAAGTGACCAGTCAGCTTTCTCCTTCCTGTTCCTTTCCAATGCGAACGGGTATGTCACGAATGCGACAACCACTGCGCCCATCTCCCTTGCGGTTCTTGCCACTATTGGGGCCACTCCGCCTCCTGTCCCTCCTCCCATGCCAGCGCACAGGAATATGAGGTCATAGCCTGATATCGCATTCTGAATGTCTGACAGGCTAGCCTCTGCAGCTTTCGCCGCGAGCTCTACGTAGCCTCCTGATCCCAACCCTCTTGTTATGTCCTTGCCTATAAGCAGCTTCTTGTGGGCATTGGTTATCCCAAGATGCTTCGCGTCAGTGTTTATAGCTATCGTGTCGGCGCTCTTTATGCCGCTGTTGAAGAGCCTGTTAACCTGGTTAGAGCCTTCTCCTCCGCATCCTACTACAGCGAACTTTGAACTGAATTCTTCATAATCCATATCCATCTCTCTCACCATTCAGCCGATAGACTCGAGGTCGTAGTTCTGCGCCTTCTTCTCCTCGAGCTTGCCTATGACGCTGGCGCTCTTCACTCCTGTTATTATTGCAACTATTTCTATCATGTCGTTGTATCCAGGTATAAGCCTTGCGCCCCACTTTATGTTCGCCTTCGGGTCCATGCGCTCGGTTATTATCTCGCCAGCCTTTATTGCGTCGCCTATAGTTAGCGAGCTGTCGCCAGATATGTGTATCAATGCGCCTGTAGCGTTCTCATAGTCAACGTCTAGCAGCTTGTTCTTGAGCACCTGTTCTGCAGCTATATTTACCTTGTCGTTGCCCTTTCCTGTGCCTACCGCTATGAATCCAACTCCATTGTTCACCATGATGCTCCTCACATCGGCAAAGTCTATGTTTATCATGCTCGGCTGTGTTATTGTCCAGACCAGCCCTCCTATCGCCTTCGCAAGCACCTCGTCAGCCAGCGCGAACGCCTCTGTCATAGGCAGGTTGGGCACCAGCTTGGTTAGCCGGTTATTGTCTATTATTATTACGCTGTCGCTAAATTTCCTCAGCTCCTGTATTCCCTCCTCCGCCTTTACCTTTCTCACCCTCTCGAGGTCAAACGGGTATGTGACCATTGATATTACTATGGCTCCCTGCTCCTTCGCTATCTGCGCAGCGACCGATATGGATCCTGTTCCTGTCCCTCCTCCCATGCCAGCGCACAGGAACACCAGTTGCGCGCCCGAAAATACATCTTCAAGCAGCTGCCTGTCAACTTCTGCCGCCTTCTTGCCTACGAGCGGGTCGCCTCCAGCTCCAAGCCCCCTAGTTATGCTCTTGCCTATGAGCACCTTCTTTATCCTGTCATCTATAATCTTGAAATGCTGAGCATCAGTATTTACCGCAACGAATTCTGTACCCTTGACTCCGACCTTCAGCAGCCTGTTTATTATATTGTCGCCTGCACCTCCAAAACCTGCAGTCACAATCTTTATCTGCGCCGATCCGAAATCCTCATTGCTGTCCGCTGTGCTTTTCGCAACTCCACCCTGTCCTCCGAATACACTATTTACTAGGTCGTCCATACCAATCGCCTAAGTATATTTTTAAAGAAAGCTTTTTAAGTATTATGCACACGGACCGAGTAAATACAGTATCAGGCCATAGTATATCTCAATAAATGAGCATATACTGAAGTACACTATACTTTCGTGCCGCTATAAATTATATCCCCTGATGTGTTCAGCACAACGACGTAAGTGCTGTTATGCTGCGGTGCATCATATAATACGAGCCACACATCGCTCATGTTCTTGCCTGCGACATCAAGCGAGCTATACATGCGCGCATTTGCAACTACATTTGCATAGCCGTAGCTGTTCACCATATTCACCACGCCCGGCAGGGAATCATTGTATGGCACGTCTATTGCCAAGGGCGCAAGCCCTATTATCCTGCTCACGCCGCTCGACGCATTTGCCAGGCTGACGTAGAGCTTGCACGTGCCGTTGGAGTAGTTTGAGTACAAGGAGGTTGTGTTCAGGAAGCCTGTAGCAGGATATATGAAGCTCTCGGTAGACATCGCCGGGCATGCAGTATCCTGTCCGTATACAAGCCTGACGAATATGTTCCAGCTGCCTGGATATGTCGATGAAGGCGACGAGTTCAATATCGAAACGTTTGCGTTCGGAGAATGCTGCATAAGGTCCTTGATTATGAGGGCATCGGCTTGCGCCTCGTTGAGGGGTGCAGGCGGAGCGACAAGGAAGTACTCTACCAGATAGACAAGAGAAAGTATCGCTACTATAACTATCACCGCAAGGGCGGTCTTGGCCAATAATTCCACGCATTCACCAAAATCCTACTTCAAGCTTCAGCATAATAACCACGGCAAACTATAAAAACGTGGTGCAGAAGCACTCGGCATACTGCCTGTGCAGCTACTTTGTGACAGTTCTTACCAAGCTGTGCCTCGGGCTCTTCAGGCTCTTCTCTATCATGTTAAGCTTGTTCGCGAGCGTAAACTTCAATACATAGTACGCTGCTCCTATTGCCATTATGGCTGCAGTTATGCCTAGCGCCTGATAGCCAAGGTATAGTATTATTATCGCTATGCTCGCAATGCCTGCGAGCGGTATCATCGGGAATAGCCTATGCTCCCTGAGGTGCTTCGGCTCTCCTCCTGCCTTATAGAGCTTCGATGAAAGGTAAAGAGCAGATATATTCACTATTGCATACGCGGTGAGCACCGATGCATTGGAAGCCTCTACTATGTTCGAAAAAGAAGTTAGGAAAATGAACAGTATACCAATGAACGACGACACCACTATCGCGTTCATCGGTGTCGCAGACTTGCTCACGCTGCCCAAGGCGCTCGGCAATTCCTTGTCCCTGCCCATGGCAAAGAAAACCCTGCTCGTGCCCAATATGCCCGTCAATATAACCCCTGCCGTGGCCGTTATGCCCCCTATGCTTATCACTACATCGAGAACCCTGTTCTTCAGGACCGACATAGCCAATGACAGCGGCGCGGCGGAATCCGCCATCTTAGAATACGGCACAAGGCCTAGAGCAGTATAGGCTACCATGAAGTACAAGGCAGTGGATATGATTATCGATATCACTATCGCAAGAGGTATTGTCCTTTCAGGATTCTTCACCTCATCGCCTATCGTCGTCACCCTCGAGAAGCCAGTGAATGCAAAGAATATTATGGATGCGCCTGCTATCAGGCCGCTCGTTCCATTCGGCAAGAACACAGCAAGATTTGCTTTGTTGAAAAGCGTAAATCCGGCTATGACAAAAATGACAAGGACTATGACATTGAAAGCAACCAGCCCAGTGAGGGTCTTTACAGAGTTCTTTATGCCAAACAGGTTTACTGTCATAAATAGCAGTATCGCCGCTGCGCCATAGTAGACCAAGGGTATTGATGTGCCTAGCAGCGAATTGATGTAGCTGCCCATGCTCAGCGATACCGCAGCAAGCGCTATTATATTTCCGAAGGTCCACATCCATCCTCCTATGAATCCTGCTGATGGCGCCAGGGATTCCCTTGCGTATTCATATACGCCTCCTTCTTTGGTCACATGCTGCGCTATCTCAGAAAAGCTTATGCCGGTAAGCATGGCAATAAGGCCTGACAGTACTATCGATATAAGTATCGATGGGCCTGCTTTGCCTATAGCCATCCCTATTATGACGAATATCCCTGCGCCTATTATTGCGCCGAGGTTTATCATCACCGCCCCAAACAGGCCTATGACTCTGTTGAACTGCACCATCGAATCATTTCACAATTACACAATGACATTGGAAGAGCATCGCGTTCAGTCCGGCTGTATGTCCCGTAGCAGGTCATCTATGCTCAGCCCATAGCCGCACTTATTCACCTTTATACCAAGAGAGCTAAGATTTTGCTCCATCCTTGGGTTGAGGTCAGCGCAGACCACCATGTTGACCTTGTTATCTACGAGCATCTTAAGCAGCTTTCCGTGCCCGCCTTGCTCGGTCGCTTCCTTGTTATGCGGATTCTCCACCACTCTCTTTTCTGAAGCCCCATTGCCATTGATGTTTGCAATCACGAAATACTTCGACTTGCCGAAATGACCGCTAACTATCTGCCCATCATCTGTAGGTATGCCGACTATCATGAAACCACCTATATTATAAGCATGCAATGCATATATAACTCAATCCGTGCATAGCTCAATCCGCGCTATTTTTGCTCCTTGAAACTGATACTAAAACTTCATGGCTTCTTGGAAACTCAATGTCTATAATACTGCCTATTTTTTTCTTCAGCTCCTCGGCATTTACTGCATACTCTCCTCTGACGAATCCGGTCTCTTTTATGCTATAACTATTGTTCATTTTTGATACCGTCACTATCCTATCCTTCTTGAAGCTTTTCATGCTCAATTCCTGGTCGGAGCCCAGCTTCACTGCGAGGCTGTAGGCTGTCCTTTCTAAGCTTTTCAATGGCACCCAAGGCGTGAAATCACCTTCCTACCATTATCACCGCGGATCCGTCAATCTTGCTCTGCTTTAGGAGAAGCATAGCTTTGTTCGTATCCTCTAGTGCAAATTCCTGTATCTGCGTCTTTATAGGGATTTTTGCCGCGAGGTCAAGAAACTCCCTAGCGTCATCCCTGGTGTAGTTCGCCACGCTTTTTATGCTCCTCTCCTCATAAAGCAGCCCATAATCGAGTTCAGGTATCTTGCTCATATATATATCAGCTATGGTCACGTTGCCGCCGCGCTTGAGATTTTCGAGCGCATATAGCACCAGCTTGCCGTCAGGCGCGAATATTATTGCAGAATCAAACATGCATGGAGGCTTGGAATCTGGCTTTCCGACCCACGCTGCACCAAGCGATTTTGCCTCCTCTTGGTGCTTTTCATCCCTGGTAAAGACAAAGGTTTCAATACCAAGGTGCCTTGCTACCTGTATTATAATATGCGCAGACCCGCCAAAGCCGAACATCGCAAGCTTGCCCCCTCTTTTAACTCCTGATAGCTTGAACGCCCTGTAGCCTATTATGCCTGCACAGAAAAGCGGCGCTGCGTGGGCTTCGTCAAAACCTTTTGGTATGCTGAAAGCATAATCTTCGGCTACAGCTATGTATTCTGCATATCCGCCGTTTTCATCGTAGCCGGTAAACTTCATGTTCTCGCAGAGATTTTCCATTCCCCTTCTGCAGAACTCGCACTTGCCGCATGCCGAATTAATCCACGTTATTCCAACAATTTCACCGATTTTATGGTTCTTCACCCTTTCTCCTAATGCCACTACCTCTCCAACAACTTGGTGGCCTGGCACAATATTCTTCTTGTGCACCGGAAGTTCGCCTTCTACTATGTGTAAGTCTGTCCGGCAAACTGCACATGCATGCACTCTTACGAGCACTTCATTGCTCTTTGGCTTAGGCACAGCTAATCTAGTCAATTTCAGCGGTGCCTTTTCCACTGGCATCGTCTTTTCAAGCACGAGCGCTTTCATCGTCTTATCTAACATATCTATACCGTGCCTACTGCGATAGCAAGATTTTTACCAATTTCATATATGCGCTTTGTAACACAATACAAATACCAGAATTCGCATAGCTTACAAGAACATATTTAAGCTGGAGGGTGGAAATAAGTGGTGCCTTCAGTTGAAGTACACTTTTTGCTGCACTTGCGCAGCAGTGTTTGTTAGGTGGCACATAATGAAAAAGACAAAATACCGCGCTAGAGCGTTAGGTATCATTATTGCAATCTCAGTACTCTTGCCAATACTGTATGGAGCGGTAAGCTATGGTCAGATATATATGCATGCAGGTGGTGCACCTGTAATAGCAAACCATATCAATTCTTCAAATCCATCCGGCGCTGGAACGCCAAAGGGCAAGGTCAATTCAAGCGCAATAGGCAGTGCACATGGCAGCAACGTGCAATTCCTCAATCGCACTGCGATTGATGCCGCCAACATTACCTCCACTAGCAGCAGCAATTCCACCAACTATGGCAGCAATAACTATTCATTAGTATCTAAACCAAATCCCGCTATGCCTTATGCACCTATGCCTGTGCTGCTTAACAAGACTGTATTCATCCGAAATGCAACAGTTGCATCACAGTCTACCTATTTGAGGGGCAGCAATTACCTGATACTCAAGACCGTAAGCATTGCTTATTCAAATTACACATTCAACATTAGCCGAGTATCTTACGTGAAGCTGACTGCCGAGGCAAGCCAGAGGGATTCTGGCATCCTTGTGCTTAAAGAGTTGCCACCATCCAATGTTTTTGCGAACGAATCCCAGCAGAGCTTTGAAATGAACGGTACAAACGCTACTATATCAGGCATATATTCGCCTGGGCAGTTGCTATTGAGCATAGGCAATATGAATACAACGAACCGCATAGCTGTACAAATATGGCTTAACATAACTCCTGTTCCTCAATAGCATAAGAACATATAACCCCTAAGACGGAACGCCTGCAAATTGACCAATTCACCAGAAATATACAATGATACCTTTTGCAACATTTCAACAGATAGGAAAGTTATTTCTATGCAGTTATTATCGTTGCAAGAGTATTTAAGAATTCAACCTATTATATTGATGTTAATAACCCTATGGAATTCCCCCAACTTTGTTGGGGGTTGGATTTTGCGCCATGCCATATATACGTTTATATATCTTTGTGTAGTAAGGTAAACGATAAAAATGCAGCTTGCCGAGAGGATAGCGATAAATCCGACAGATGTGCAGGAACAGGTACTCTGCAAGATATCGGAAAATTGTCGGCTGATATACAACTATGCCCTTGCCGAGAGGCTTAAGGCGATGGATAAAGGGCATCAGATTGCATATATGGAGCAACAGAATTCTCTTCCGAAGATAAAGAGGGCATTCCCCCGATATAAAATTGTCTATTCAAAGACTTTACAATACGCCCTGAAAGAGCTCGATTCCGACTTCAGGGCGTTCAGGAAAAGGGCAAAGAAAGACAAAAGGGCATCTCCACCAAAATACAAAAACAAGTACAGGTTCACAACGTTTACGTACAATCAATCTGGATTCAGGCTGCAAAAGGGCAGGATAATTCTTTCGCAGTTTTTGAACGATAC
>JBMFWP010000006.1:0-5211 GCA_049965155.1 Candidatus Micrarchaeia archaeon
CTTTTTGAGCCTTGAAATGCGCTCTCCTATTCGCAAGCCTTTGAGCGGCTCCTCCTTTTGAGCAATCTTATCCCTTATTGGCTCTAAGTAACGCTTTCCTGCAAGGATTATAAACTTGTCATTTTCAAGGTTTGCTTCTTTGCTCAGCTGTCTGAGCACTTCTGCGCCCCACTCCCTTCTTTCTTCAGCGTTCATCTCGTTTAGCGTTTTATCATAAGGTCCTACAACCTTTTCTGGATCGAGCAAATGGTACTTAGCCGAGAGGATGAAGATTTTGTCAGGATTCAGGGTCTGAGCATATCCCCCGCTGAGCTTGAATAGTAGGCTATCGTATAGGTCTTTCGCTTTGGCCTCATGCTTAATCTTTTTCTTGGCGCATGATATAAGGACAATTCTAGCCATGATTAAATTGGGGAAGAAAGGAATTTAAGCTTATACGAGTCGAGCTGGCGAGCAGGGCGTGCCCTCGTCGAGCTTCTTATGCTTGGGCCTGGCGAACTTAGCCGCGATGCGGCAAGCGAAAGCGCAAGCCAGAAAGCTGGTGGCTCAAGCACCGGTGCAAGCAACAAAAATAAACCAGAAGCGCAAGTTCCCTTCCTGAGCATTAGCGCACATAAAAAAGAAAAAAAGAACAGGAAAGGCCCTGTCCACTCGGACCCTAACAGTGGTGATCGTTTCCAAAGACGACCTCGCGATTATATCTCTTGCTGTTCTGCTTCTTGATTGAAAAGCCTGCCAAGCGTATTCATGCCAAATCCGTCTACAAGCAGCAGTATTCTATTCTCCTTGTCCCAGGTAAATCTAGAATTCCTGCTGTTTACGAAGTCGTTTACCGCTTGGAAGTTGCTCCTTTTGAAGTCTGGAATCACGAAATCGTTTTCCTGCAGCCTTTTTATGATGCTCCTTATTTTTCCACGGCGAACCTGTGACAATGTGTTCCTAAACGGAAATTTTCACTTCGCCGTCTTGCCTTTAGTCTCCAGATGCTCCCAACGGGATTTGAACCCGTGTTCTGGGGTTGAAAGCCCCATGTCCTTGGCCGAGCTAGACGATAGGAGCACACGCTTGCAATGCGATGCCTGCATATGCAATTCATATGATTATGACAGCATAAAATATATACCTTCTTTGATTTCTCTACCATTCTACCACGATAGATATTTAATATTTCAATCTAATGGTGTATGGAGGGTTTGGTGTTTGGATGATACTTTCTGACTTTGACCTTGACAATGTTATAAGGGACAAGAGGCTAGTGATAAAACCCTTCTCAAGGGAAATGGTACGCGAGAATGGCATAGACTTCCGTTTGTCAAACGAGATAGTGAGGCACAAAAACATGCCACCAGGCTTTGTATACGATCCATCAGACGAGAAGAGCATAAAGAACGCATTTACAACATCAAAAAAGACAA
Source organism: Candidatus Micrarchaeia archaeon (assembly GCA_049965155.1). Classification (GTDB taxonomy): domain Archaea; phylum Micrarchaeota; class Micrarchaeia; order Micrarchaeales; family Micrarchaeaceae; genus JAMCYB01. The sequence goes on from JBMFWP010000006.1 coordinate 1,416, forward strand.
GCAAGATAATACTTGAGCCAAAAGAGCAAGTATTGCTCTCTACTTATGAGCACCTATCAATGCCTGATGATCTGGTTGCATTTGTAGAGCTAAGGAGCACTTGGGCGAGGAATGGCTTGTCTATGCCCCCTACAATAATAGATGCTGGCTTCAAGGGCACCATAACACTTGAAGTGATAAACAATGCCCCGTTTAGGATGCTTTTGAAGCCAAAATACCCATTTGCGCACATAATATTTATGAAGGCAACTAGCAGGATAAGGAAACCATATTCAGGAAGCTATTTCGAGCAGCGCGGCGTCAAGCTTCCTAAAGTAATAAGGTGATGATTAACTCATTAAAATTCAAAAAGTAAAGAAAGAGAAACGGCGCAACTGCGCCAACCTTAGCCTAAAAACCAATCTTTATATGCTGCTTTACCTGGAAGCCAGATGCTCCGCTTCCATGCCTGAGGTGTCGTTCTTGCTCCCCGGGGCAGCCATAGATACCAGCACCACATCTCCAATGTTCTTTATGCTCTTGAACAGGACGCTCTTTTGCTGGAGCATGCGCTTTATCTCGTCCCTGTTGGCATTCTTCCATTCCTCCATCAGGAGCCTGCTGACCTCTCCTTTCTCAAGGTCTATTATCGCGTCCCTAACTTCGCCCAAGTACTGGCCCGCGTCGCTATACACATCCATGCTGTATATGTCAGAGATTTTCACATAAACACCCGTTATACTATTATTGATAGTAGCAACTTTAAATAATTTGTGTATATCACTGGAGTTACGGCTGTATGCGCATAATGCTTCACGGGCCCTTCCAAGGGGCCTATAGCCTATATGTGGGATGGACGGCAGGGCGTTTTAGGCATAGAAAGGTTTAAATATCTTATTGTATACTAATTAATTGCTTGTTTTAGAAAGATTTAAAAGCCTTCTTATGCGCTTACCGAGGAAAATCCTATTAAAGTGGTGAAACATCATGGCGAATACAAATAAGAAAAGTGAAAAGAAGCGGAAGCCGAGCACAGCAGCCCACAGCTCCGCCAAAAAGCACACGCCATCCCCTTCGAAGAAGGGAACTGGCAAGATCACAGTAAAAGACAGGACCCTGAGCATAGAGGTTCCTGAATCAAAGCGCCCGCGCGGAAGGCCGAAGAGCCAGGAAGCAGGAGCGGCAGGCAGCGAGCTTGCAACCCCTGAATATAGCGTAACCGCTGAACACGAGAGGCGTTGCCCGAGCTGCGGAAGCACTGATATAATATATGATACAGAGCGCGGCGAGCTTGTATGCAACAACTGCGGCCTCGTAATAGAGGAGAATGCAACCGATTCGGGCCCAGAATGGCGCGCCTTCGACCCGGAGCAGAGGGCTTCAAGGGCGAGGACGGGCGCTCCTATCAAGTACGCTAAGCCGAACCGCGGCCTTGTTACAGAGATAGACCTTTACAACAAAGACATAAGGGGCGTGCGCATACCTACAAAGAGGCAGGCACAGCTCTATAGAATGAGGAAGTGGCACAAGAGGGCAAGCATAGCAAGCTCGAGCGAGAGAAACTACCTGATAGCTCTGCCTGAGCTCAACAGGGTAGCGAGCTACCTCGGATTGCCGGACAACATACGCGAGACAGCAGCACTGCTCTACAGGAAGTGCGTGCAGAACAACCTCATACGCGGAAGGCCTATAGAGATAGTCGTGCAGGCAGTGATATATGCAGCATGCAGGGAATCTGGAATGCCAAGGACGCTTGATGAGATAGCAAATATATCCGGAGTGGCAAAGAAGGATGTGGGAAGAGCGTATAGGGTTATATCCCACGAGCTCGACCTGAAGATCCCTCTGACAGACCCTGTAGCCTACGTGCCTAGGTACACAAATGCGCTCAAGCTGAGCGGAGAGGCACAGGAAAAAGCTGTTGAACTGCTCAAGCAGGCAATGAAGAAGGGCCTGCTTTCAGGGCGCAGCCCTACAGGAGTGAGCGCCGCAGCAGTGTACATAGCGGGCGCGCTTGCCGGAGAACGCAGGACGCAGAAGGAAGTTGCTGATGTGGCTGGAGTGACGGAAGTGACAATAAGGAACAGGTATAGGGAGCTCAAGGAACAGCTCAACCTGGATGTCAATCTGTGACGCCCATGCGCAGGTATGTATATGTTATGGCAGGAGCTTTCCTGCTATACATCTTTTTTGCATTCATACTGATGAGCGGCACGCCAGCCCCTGCTTCGGGATCGGGCGCAGCAAAGAACATATACAGTATGAACATAAGCTCTGCGATAAACTACACGAAGGCTTATCTGCTCAATGTCAATGACAGCGCCTATATAGTGTTCTACCCGAACACAGCAAAGGCTTACAGCTACCTCACCAAAGCAGAGAACATATCAAAGAACGATACTGAGGGCGCATACGCGCTGCTCAGCAAGGCGATAAGCTATGCTTCTGGCCAGGAAGCGAGCATATATAGGTATCAGGCAGTGTCCATTGTAACTATGGCTGTTCTAGCCGTTATATCTGGTGCGATACTATTCCGGATGATGTTCAAGCCGGTGAAGAAGGCCAAGGGAAGGCGCAAAAGATAAGTGTTTTTTCTATTGGGTTAGACATCTGGCTAACTTTTTAGTTTTAGTAGAATAGCTTTAAAAAGCGTAACATACAGAATTATTGTGTTGTTACAAAATTGGATGGTGAGGTGAGGGTATGGTTGTTACAAACGACATAATAGAGGGATCGGAGCACGAGGTAAAGGTGATAGCGAAGGGCGCTAGGGGCGAGGGGATCAGCAGGATAGAGGAGATACCTGTAATCATAAGGGATGCAAAGATACGCATAGGCAATACATACAGGGTAAAGATAACCAAGGTCTACAGGACCTTCGCATATGCTGAGCTCAATGAAGGCAAGGGCCAGATGATAGGGGCTAGCGTTGTAGAGCTATAGCACAACTTTATTAAGCTAAAGAACGCCTGCATAAAGGTTTAAATAGGTAACCAATTAATAGATTAGGGTAAGGATGGTTGTTATGCAGTATAAGCCATCCGTAGCCAGTTCCTACATTGAGCGCTTTCAGGGCTTTGTCATATAGTGGTCAAAGGCTGCAAGTCGCATTAAGTAATAACATTAAGGGTGTGTCATAATGGAAATAGATTCTGATAGGTACAAGAAGATAATGAAAGGTACTACTACTGTTGGCGTGATATGCAGCGATGGAGTCGTAATGGGTGCAGATTCAAGGGCCACGATGGATACATTCATAGCGAGCAGCGAGGCCAGGAAGGTTTGGAAGATAGACGAGAACCTTGGCCTTACTATTGCAGGGGGAGTGGGAGACGCCCAAGAGCTCGTGAGGCTTCTCAAGGCGCAGAACGAGATATACAAGATGGACGAGGGCAAGCCGTTGTCGCCTAAGTCTGCTAATTCATTGTTGTCAATAATAATGCAGGAGAACAAGATGATGCCATTCTATGTCCAGCTCATAGTTGGAGGGATTGATTCCAGCGGAGAGCCGCAGCTGTTCAGCATAGACCCTGTTGGCGGCTCGTCACAGGAGTCGAAGTTCACAGCTACGGGCAGCGGTTCGTTGACTGCGTTGGGTTACATAGAGGAATCCTACAAGAAGGGCATGACTACCAAGGATGCGGTGAAGCTGGTTGCAAAGGCGCTCTCGATAGCGATGCGCAGAGATGCCGCTACAGGAGACCACATGACCGTGGTAGTAATAAGCAAGTCAGGATTCGCAGAATACACTGACAAGGATTTGGAGAAGATGGCATCCGTGAAATGAGCCTGTATTGCAGGCATCGCGGTTCCTCAT